>NZ_DDKA01000010.1:0-122689 GCF_002339225.1 Sphingobacterium sp. UBA2610 | reverse complement strand
TAAACGTTTAGGACGCAAGTGTTTCCATGTTTTTATTGTAAAACAACGATTAATTTTTTTTCCGCGATAACGTACTTGTTTCTATCCGTCTATCCTGTCCAACAGGGTATTTAAGAATGTTTAATCTCTTAAAGTAGTTAGATCCTGCATTGGCGCTGGCAAATTCAAATCAGCTATTGCTGTATAGACAGATTCATCAACTTTAAACCCCCATTTTCTAAAAAAATCCGAGAGATCTTTTTGAGCAATCTGACATGCAGACAGCATAAAATAGCGCATTTTCTCTGCATCTGTCGAAACTGCGGGCCTGTTCTCGCGCGTAGTTTTGCTAAGTTTGATGTAAAAATCGTCGCCAAATCCCAACCAGAGTTGATGAAACATAATCATTTTCAAATCATTATCCCCCAAATTAAAGTTACGATCAGCGATATTTTTTTGAAAGTAAGTCGTCAATTTAGGCCAGGAATTATTGGCTGTCACTCGACTTACCGGCAATCCAAATCCCCTTTCGCTGGCTAGGGAATAGACATTCACGGTTGTTTCTGTCAGATTGCCCCAGGTCCAAGCTTTTTGTTGATAGGTGTGGCCGACCTCATGCCATATTCCCCATCCATTTGTATTGGACAGATATTTTGGCTGCAACATACGATAAGATAAGGCATCGGTAAAATAAATAGAAATACCGGCTGCCATATAGCCTCCAGCACTCGAATCCCTCACGGTAATCAGATGCTTATTGTAAGGTATCGCATGAACTCCACTGGTACCATTCAAGCCACTGATCCGATTGGAAAAGTCAATAATTGAATCCAGTCTATTAACAATCAGCTGTTGATCTTCGTCCCTGTACAACAGGGCATCGGCAATTTTGGCTACCATAATGGTGTGATCCGACGAGAAGATGACATCCGGAACGGTACTTTTCAACGAATCCAATGTAGCTACCCTTTGCTCATGGGAGGTTATCCCCTTTTGAAAGTAAGGGACCGGAATAAATCCATTGCCAAAAGAAAGCTCGATTTCTCCAGTTGTTGTATAATTATCAGCTGTATAAATCACATAAACCAATCCCCCGTATTGATCCACTGTGAAAGTTTGCGTACCTGCCTGGAGATTGAAATACTGCCGGACTGGTCGAATATTATCTCTAAAAGGCGTCCCGATCGCTAAGCGTGCTGCTGTAGTACCCGAGTTGACTTTTACGTTTATGGTTATGGTACTGTTTGGCGCCACATAAAATCCGGTCATTTGCATTTCATTGTGATTCGCTCGAAATTGAAGTCTATCAGCCTCCGTTGCGGCCGAAGGACTTACGTTGAATAGTTGGACCGAATCCGCTATTGCTAAGGATTCTGCGCCGGTATCGTTTGGTAAGGTGTACATTAAGCTGCCATCTTTCCGGCAGGAAATGCTCATAGCGATCACTAAAATCGTGATTAAGGAAAACACGGTCTTTCTCATAATTTTTAAATAAAGTTTATAAATTGTATTAATTGTCCGCACTTCTTCCGATCATCCTACAAAGCCTCAGCGGCTGTTTCGAAGTTTTTTATTTTTTTTATCGATTTAGGATTCCACAAAACTTGAAACAAGATGATCCATACAAAGAATTCTCTTCACCTTCGGTAAAGTATTAGTTCATAATCTTAAAGCAAGATATAATATATTGTACAGAAAAATAATCAACTGCTTCAGATCAAACGTTTGCACAATCAACGAAAACCTTTTCGCTTAGACAAACATCAAATAACCCAAAAGAAAGTATATTTTATAAAAAATGACAAGAATCGAGTAATAACCTTATTCTGTACCGCGATAGAAGCTAGATGTTATTCAAACTAATCGCTCAGATCTAACGCTATTCGCTCGAACACTCCATCATCCAGCACTAGCGGAGCTGCGCATGATCATCTCAATAACCATGATTAAATTATAGATGAAGATGACTTGAAGTGGATTAATTAGACGTGAATCCTAAAAAACCTAAAAAAAAGCAGTATAACCAAAGGTTATAATCAACGTATTTCATAGTTTTATTTTTAATAAAGATAACATACGTAAAAACCTATATTACAAAGAATAATACAAAATAAAACAAGAGAAAAATGAAATCAGAAAATAGAACAAAAAAACGATTTCTCTCTTCTCGGAGCCAAGTTTTAATTTATCCTTCTATTTTTCAAAGGATAATCTGCTTCGCTTCAGTTTACCAGAATCAATTATAAAAAATTATAATTTTAAAAAGCGAATCGTTAATTTCGAAAAGTACACTATGAAATTAATACCCTAATTTTGCTTGTATTCAAAAAAGTTTGATGAAACATTTAATCTAAACTATAGCCTCAGAACACTATAGTGAATCAATAACAAGCGATTATCTTAAAACATGAAAAATAACATAAAGGAACAAAAAGAAACATTAAATCAATTGGATCAAAATTCAGCACCGCTAGCGGAACACCCCATTATAGTAGAATTTAAAAAACTCATTCACCAGTATCCTCAGAATCACTGGGATCTCCAATTCTACTTGAAAAAGCTCAACGTTTCAAGAATGGCCTTACATCGATTGACACTTTCAAGCAGTGAAACTTCACCCAGCACGATCGTCAAGGAAATTGTCGCAAGTGAGATTGCCAAAAAACTTGCTACCACTGAAATTCCGATTAAAGAGTTGACTTCGTATTATGGTTTTAGTTCTTCAGCATCATTAACACGGTTTATAAAAAAGCATACCGGTCTGAGTCCCCGAAAATTTAGGGCATTAAATGCGCTGGATTATATTTAAAAAATAACTCGAAGCTATCTCCCGATCGATAGCTAAAAATTGAATAGCATAGGGTAAGCTTTTTATGAAATTTGGGCGATATTCCTATATTTACCAGTATTTAATGCTGATTTGGTAAAGCTGCATAGTACAAAAAATCAAGATAGTGTATCTACTGCTTTTTGATAAGCCTGTAGTTATTCAGCGGTTCGTCCTTTTGCACGGCATACTGATCTTTGAGTTGCATCACCCAGCCCTCACCCTCTACGCGTTGCCCTTCGATTTTTGTAGGCCTACTAACTGTTATTTTATCCCAATTGGGCCCCATAAGCGCTCCACTTTTGACTTCAAGAATCCCCCAGTTATCAGTAATCCTTATGGTTGGATAAACAGTTCCCAAATCTGCGATTGGAAGGATATTTCTCGGATCAAAAGACACATTCATTTTCTCGAATTTTATAGTCATATGAGGCTGGTCTACAAACAAGGAACGATAAAATGCGATTTGCTTTCTTATTTTTTCCGCACGTAGCCGCTCTTCTCTGAATACCAGGTTCCCGTTATACTTCGCTGCTATGACTTTTACTGTTGCCGCAAGATCTTTCGGAACCTCAATGTTCAATTCGCGCATAAAAAATGCGGTTAAATCCGTATTTACTGAAATCTTTTGGTTCCAAAGCGGATCCTTTAAACTCATTATATAACCATAGATCGGCGTGGTATTATAGGCAAAAGACCTTACATAAGTGGGATTCGAGAAAAATCTGTCTACAACATTAGTAAAATGTTTTTTTGTTTTTTCTTTGTTTCTCCCACTAATCATTAGCCCGGTATACTCTGCGATTCCTTCATTAAGCTCCAATTGGTTTTCAATGTGGGCAGAACCTGGAAAAAGTGAATTTCGATACTTCCGAAAAATCAAAGCACCCTTCAAATGCATTCGTTGTTCATCTTGCGCGTCTGAACAAACCGCCTTTTTAAGTGCTTCCAATTCTAAACGTAAATATATTCGTCCATTCTCTTGGTCGAGATGGATACTTTCGCTGTTATTTTGAACAAATCCCAAAACCGATTGTGCTGAATGAAACAATTCATGGGCCAACAAATTGATCCGTGTATAATAATCTTTAGATAAAGGCAGCATAATCATCGCCCAAGTAAGCCCATTCCACGTTAAAGATGTATTGGCAATATTTACACTATCGGGTAATTTACCGATATAGCTATTTTTGTATTGCACAAACGAACTATCGGCACCAGAGTTATTACTAAATAGCTGCCGCGTATCAGGGTTTACCAAAATAATATCATCATATAAATCCCTATTCCACAACGAATAACCAATCTTAGCCGCAGTTTTAATTTCACTAAAGTACTGAACGATACTCTCTGGCTTTATGTCCTTAAATTCTTGCCCAAATGCGAATACACAGAACCAAAGATATAGAAGCGTTATAACTATTTTCTTCATTAAACAATTATGAAAAGGGATTATAAACGATATTTTTTAGTTTAAAGATATTGTTAAAGTTTGACAAACACCTTCTTTTTAAAAACTAAAAATACACATTATAAAACTAAAATATCTATCATTAAACAAAAAAAAGCGCACTAATCTGTGCACTTTTTTTGCTAAACATTATTATGCTTTGTTTAAACTTCACGATAAAGTTCCTTTGAACTATGAGGTCGCCTTAAGATATATTGCTGATTCCAAGGCCAATCCCTCGAATCTGCTAATCCCTGGCTGTTTTATAAATCCATTCTGCTCAAAAAATCCTATCGACGAACTTATTATGGGTTCATTCACCCATATCACGTCATAGGGATTGCAGACGGCAAGACATTTGTCCATTAAAGATGTCTCCATTTGCTGCCGAGCTGCATGTTGGCAGACACCAAAGTCCGCGATTCGAATCGCACGTGTACCTGCCAGGGCATCCGGTTTCTGCCCTTTCGAGGTTATTCTTGCATAACCCATTGGTTGATCGTCGGCATACACCACCAGCCATTGGTTTGACATGCTGTTTATTTCGTTGACAAGTGTTCTGGAATTAAAATTGTCAGCGATGTAATGTTCCAGTTCAGCTGGCTCCACTAAGTTGGCGAATTTTTCTAGCGCCAGTGTTTTGGTGATCATCGACAACGCTTCAATTCCCTGCTCTGTTGCCACCGTAAATTTTGTAACTATATTCATATATGCATCTCCTATTAAACAAACAAATGTACATGCTATCACTTGCTATTATTCGATACACATTATTCATTTAGCATCAGTACAGCTACAGGTTCCCACATAAATACCGACCTATATGCTGGATCGCTTCAATTCGTTTATCAGAAAATTTATCCGCGATGACCAACCTAAAATAATGTCCAAAAGTATTCGCAAAAGAGAACGTATAACCCGGTGTGAATCTCGCACCAATTTTTTCACATTGCGCATAAAAATCCGACATATCTGTACTTTCGGGCATTTTAACCCAAAGACTATATCCACCTGCCGGGGCAATCACTTTGGTTTGTTCGGGAAAACTGGAAGCGATTAGGTTGGTGGCTAGATAGGCATTTTTTGCCAGTTGCATCTTCAGTGAACGAATATGCCGATCGTAACTACTGCTGCCGATTAAACGGCTTACAGTCTCCTGATTCAAAGGGGAAACTGTACTGCCCAACGCAAACTTGATCTGTTCGGCATCTTTCAGAAATAGCCCTGTGCTTAACCAGCCCAGTCGAATTCCAGGTGCCAGGGTTTTTGAATAAGATGAATAAGTCATCACCAATCCGCTTTCATCAAATTGTTTTAAAGTAGATGGTCTACTCCCGTGAAAGTTTAGGTCGCCATATATATCGTTCTCGATAACAGCAACATGATATTGATGAGCAATCGCCAATAAAGCAATTTTCTGTTCATCTGCAAGCAAAATACCTGTTGGATTATGAAAATTCGGTGTTAGCACGACGGCTTTTACAGCACTTCTTTGACATGCTCTTCTAAAAAAATCAATATCGAAGCCTTCTTTAGTCAGAACAGGAACTTCAATGACACGCAGTTTGAGCACCCGAATGACCTCCAATACAGAAAATACACATGGACTTTCCACAGCAACAATATCTCCGGCTTCGCATACGGCTGCCAAGGCGATATACAAGGCCTGTAAAGCGCCATCTGTGATCAGCAGTTCATCTGTATGCAGCAAGGTCTGATGAGAGGCCGCACGGCTGACAATGTTGTCCTTCAATTGTACAGAGCCATTAGACGGATAATAGCGTAGCAATCCTGCCCCTAGTTCCCGAATGACCTGTTGCATCGTCCGAAGTAAAAGTTTTTGCGGAACAAGGAGATCCCCTGGAGCCGCAACATTAAATTCCGAAAAACCCCGCCCCAAAGGTGACGCTGTTGTCAGGCCCAGCCTTTGTTCAAAGACAGCATCCCTTACTATTGGTGGACGACCATGCCCTCCTGGTTCTGCCAGCATTTCATTTTTCGCACTGACATAGTAGCCAGATTTCGGAACGCTTTCCACTAGGCCACGAATCATAAGATATTCGTATCCAGCTTGAACAGTACTCATACTTAAACCATAATAATCTTTAAAATCACGTACTGAAGGTAGCTTTTGTCCGGGTTTATAGACCCCTGATTTTATATTTTTCTCGATTGCCTGTGTAAAGATTTCAAATTTATAGTTCTTCATCTGTATTGATCACTTTTACCTATACTGTACCTGTATCGCAAATCTAATCAATCTAAATTTGTCTAAAAAAGAAATGACAGGTAATTATCAAATCAACAGCCCCAGTGAATTACGAGCTCTTCCACAGGAGGTATTACCCGAATTAGGTCAGGAATTAAGGAACCTCCTCATTGACCATATTGCTACACATGGCGGTCATTTTAGTTCAAGCCTTAGTGTTGTAGAACTTACCATAGCAATACATTATGTGTTTAACACCCCTGAGGATAAATTGATATGGGACGTTGGTCATCAGGCTTATGTCCATAAATTAATCACAGGTAGAGCGGCTCGCTTCCATTCGAACAGGCTTCTACATGGCATCAGCGGATTTCCTGTTATGGAAGAAAATAACTTTGACGCCTTTGGTACTGGTCATTCATCCACATCCTTATCAGCAATTCTGGGTATGGCCTGCGCGGCCAGGTATAAGGGTGATCATAACCGTCAACACATCGCTGTTATCTGTGACGGCGCCATGACTGCCGGTCTAGCATTCGAAGCTTTAAATAATATTGGTTTCGAGCAGCCCGACCTATTGATTATATTAAATGACAACAATATGTCTATTGATGCCGGTACGGGAGCGCTACAAAATTATCTGACCGACCTGACCTCGGGGCAAGCCTATAATCAGTTCAAATCACAGATCAAAAAGCTGCTGTCGCGTAATAAGGATCGGGCACAATGGTCAATTGCTGCGATTAGAAAAATAGAGAAACTGATAAAAACGGGACTACTTGCTTCAAGCAATATTTTTGAGGCCTTAGGTATACGTTATTTTGGACCAGTGGATGGGCATAATCTCCATAAGCTTATCAAAATATTCGAGCAGTTGAAGCATATAATGGGGCCCAAAATAGTACATTGTGTGACGCAGAAAGGAAAAGGTTTTGCACCGGCCATGTTAAATAAGGCAGAATGGCATGCCACGGGGAAATTCGACAAACTGACAGGTGAACGGTTAGAACACCAGCTACCGCAACTCCACAACGAGACTTTTCAGCAGGTGCTGGGCGAAACGCTGACACAGCTGGCCCGAAGGAATAGTCGTATTATGGCTATTAGCCCAGCGATGCTTTCCGGCAGCAGGCTAACCGCAATGAAACAGCAGATGCCCAACCGTGTTTTTGATGTTGGTATCTGCGAACAGCATGCCGTTACTTTTTCTGCTGGCCTTGCTGCCGATGGACTACTTCCTTTCTGCTTTATCTATTCGACATTCTTACAACGCGCCTATGATCAGCTTATCCACGACGTCGCTTTGCAGAAATTGCCAGCCGTGTTCTGTATTGACAGGGCCGGTGTTGTCGGTCCCGACGGCCCCACTCATCAGGGGGCATTCGACATTGCTTTTCTCCGATGCATACCCAACATTACGGGCGCTTCCCCCATGACGCTTACAGACTTTAAAAATTTGTTGTTCACGGCTCAGGACATCGCTCTCGACGGACCGTTTGCAATCCGCTACCCAAAAGGTCGAGGTAACCAAGAGAAGCAATCCGACAAATATAAAAGACTTGAAATGGGAAAAGGAAGAAGACTTTGTTCAGGTAAAGACATTGCCCTACTCTCTCTTGGACCCGTTGGTCAATATGCACAGGACGCCTGCTGCGAGCTGCTCCAGGAGGACATCCACGTCGGGCACTATGATCTCCGGTTTTTTAAACCGCTCGACGAAGCGTTATTACATGAGGTATTCCAATCATATTCGTCTATCATCACCATCGAAGATGGATGTATCGCAGGTGGAGTGGGCACCGCAGTGCTTGAATTTATGGTGGAACATGGTTACTCGGCTACGTTAAAACGTCTTGGTTTGCCCGACTCGTTCGCAGTACAGGGTACACAGCAACAGCTTCACCAACTTTATTACTACGACAAACAGGCTATTATAGCCACAGTGAGACAGCTACACAGAGATACAGCTGGCGAAGTTTAGCTAAAAGGTCTTTTTGTCAGGACATACCTTTCATAGACTTATTTCGTCTTCCAATTGTAAAAAGAATCTATTAGAGTCAAAACTGTTTATATCTTCTAAGTTAAACATCCAGAAAGGTACGGTGTTTGTAGCCTACATGAAAGAAACAATGTTGTTTCTTTCATGTAGCAATCCATACCATGAAACACTTATTCGTCCTCCTTGCTATAGCGACCGGCTTATTTCTGATCAGCAAGGTTTGCTTTTCACAAAAAGGGAAAGACTTAAAACCGTCAACACAAAATACTATGAATACTACAAATCAAAAAGATCATGTTGTCTATTTTGCAGGAGGATGCTTCTGGGGAACTGAGCACTTCTTTAAACAAGTGCGCGGGGTCACCGCAACGGAAGTTGGCTATGCCAATGGAAACCTTCAGCACCCTTCTTATGCACAAGTTTCGACAGGAACGTCCGGGTTTGCCGAAACCGTAAAGGTAAACTTCGACCCAGCGCTTGTCGACCTAAAGCTGCTCGTAGACCTTTTCTTCAAAACAATTGACCCAACTTCACTGAATAAACAAGGCAACGATATCGGTACGCAATACCGTACAGGCATCTATTACACCAATGCCGACGATGCTGCTGTTATCAAAGAGCAAATAGCTGCTTTAGCAAGTCAATACAGGAGCAAAATAGTGGTGGAAATAGAACCTTTACAGAATTACTATAATGCTGAAGCTTATCATCAAAAATACCTGGACAAAAACCCCGGTGGTTATTGCCATATAAGCCCTGATTTATTTGAACTTGCACGAAATGCCAACCCCGAAAAAGCGAAAGTGAACATTGAGAACAGGTATAAAAAAGCTGACAAGGAGACCTTGAAGAAGGAGTTAACTCCATTGCAATACGATGTTACACAAAACAGTGCAACAGAGCGCGCATTTGACAACGCCTATAATGACGAATTTAGGGAAGGCATTTATGTCGATATCACAACTGGAGAACCCTTATTTGTCTCAACAGATAAATTTGAATCGGGCTGTGGATGGCCAAGTTTTTCCAAACCAATTAGCGATAGCTTGATTCAAGAACACGCCGACAATTCGTACGGGATGCGCAGAACGGAAGTACGCAGCAAAACTGGTGATGCACACCTCGGCCATGTTTTTAACGATGGACCCGCAGATAAAGGTGGTCTACGCTATTGTATAAACAGTGCTTCACTTCGATTTATTCCAAAAGACAAGATGAAAGCACAGGGCTACGAGAAGTACTTACCCCTATTGGTAAAAAAATAATCTGCAGCGCCTCGATTGAGGCGCTTGCCCTGAACATTTCAACATCCGTCAAGCCATCGTTACAATAACCTATTATTCAATGCATAAACCAATGCTTCATTCATGTTACTTACCCCCAGTTTTTCAAATAATTTTCGCCGATGAAATTTCACCGTGTCAATGGAAACGAAAATTTTTTCGGAAGTTTCATGAATGGTCAGACCGCGATGATAAAAGCGTAAAATTTCTATTTCACGTTCGGTAAGGTTAATCTTTTTTTGGGAGTTCCATCTCCCAGTCAACAGATCCAACTCCCAAACTAAGTTGGAGTGCAACTTTTCGATCGTCACGTTACCCGAAGACACATTGGTGGATAAAGATACGATACAAATTGCCTTCCATATTTTCCCCTCTTCTGTCAAAAAAACCGGCGTCAGTTTATGATTAATCAAAATAAATTTGTTATACGCATTTTGTATCTGAAAATCATACGATATAACGTAAAGCTTCCGTTCCTCTATGGGTATTTTTTCGTAAAAACTGAACCCCGCTTCGTTAATCGTAATGAGCATCCGGAAATCATCGGACGGAACATATTTTTGATAAAAGCCATAGCCCATTTCCATCACCTCTGTGGCTGTTAAACCAGCGAGAAACAGCGGGTTGTCTGAAACAAACTCAAAGCTTTTGGCCTGATAATCGATTAGATAGATACTCTGGTAAGTAATTCGTGAGAAAGCTTTGACAAGCTCAATATAGCCATGCGTCTGCAGGATGTCCTTTTCTGAAAGACGATCAACATTATTTTTTTGTGAAAATAGCGCGTTAAAATCCATAACGAAATTCTAAGTTTCGAAGTTAAATAAAACTACACTCAAGTGTAGCTTTTATTTGGACAAACTGTAATACTTTTGGACAAAACAGCTAGAAAAATACAGCTAACTGAACGAAAAGCCGGAAAAAACATAAAACCATTTCTTACACAGATGCTTATTAAAACTATACAGATTCGAAATATTGGAATCGCCCTTGGGGTCTTATTTTTTGGGAACAGCTACGCACAGCAGAAAATCGAAGTTTTAAATTTTGGGACATTTCACATGAGCTATACCCCTGATGCCCATAAAGTAGAATTTGATGAAAAAGATCAAAAAAACAGAAGAGAAACTTATCATGTAGCCAAACTGTTGGCTGATTTTAAACCAACCATCATTTGCGTAGAAGTCATTTCTGAAAAAAACAAAGAATTGAACAGTGACTACAGATCTTTTATCGACGACAAAGGCCATAAAGCTAAGTTTGGTGGTGAAATAGCGTTAATCGCTTATGAAGTTGGCAAACTTGCAGGGGTAAAAACAATTTATGGAATTGATGAACAACAAACTGCAGCATATAATTACAACATTGCCAATGAACTGGAGAACCAGGTGGATACTGTAACGTATAAAAACTACATGGGAAAAATCATGAAGGAATTCACCCATATTGACCAACTCTCCATTTTAGATAAATTAAAGGTATTTAATCACAAAGAGACCCTGCAAAAATTTATCAATGTAAACGCTGATATCTTAACCTACAGTAGTACAAAAGGTAATTTTGAAGGAGCAGACGAAGCCACTAAATTTTACGGAAGAAATCTACGGATACTCTCCAATTTAAATCAGATCCCTGTCACGGCGCAAGATCGTATTTTGCTGATCACCGGTGCTACTCACGCAGCTTTTCTTGGTGAGTTTTTGCAACGGAGCCCCAAATACAAGCTTGTGGAAGTTGCTGAATACCTCCAATAAAATGGTCCGTAAAGAAAGTTTGCCTTTATAGGCTTTAAAAATGATATAGAGTACCTAACCTTAATTACCTAAAGAAAAACTTCAACATGATAACTTGCAAAAACTGCGGTACAGACATTACGTCAAAATTTTGTCCCGATTGTGGCCAACCTGCAACGCTGAAAAGAATAGATGCGCATTATATCACCCATGAAATAGAACATGTGCTTCACTTTGAACGCGGCATTCTCTATACCATTAGCGGATTGGTAACAGCGCCGGGGAAGAATGTGCAAAACTACATTTCTGAGAATCGTAGCCGGCTGGTCAAACCTATTATTTTTGTTATAGTAACCTCTTTAGTGTACTCAATTATTGCCCACTTTTTCCATACTGAAGAACGGTATATGCAGTCAATCGACAGCCATGGTATTGAAAGTAAACTCATCATCACGACCCACATCTTCCGATGGCTACAAGATCATTATGGTTATGCTAACATTATCATGGGATTCTTTATCGCCCTTTGGACTAAATTATTCTTTAAAAAATACGGCTATAATCTTTTTGAAATCATCATCTTATTATGTTTTATTATGGGGATGGCGATGTTAATTTATGCTTTTTTTGCAATAATTGATGGTATAACCCACCAGCGTTTTATCTTATACGCAACATTGGTGACCTTTGCATATTACTCCTGGGCCATGGGACAGTTTTTTGATAAGACTAAAAAGATCAGCTATTTCAAAGCATTTGCCGCTTTAATAATAGGCTTTATCTCCTATTTGATCGTCATAATGTTCATTGGTATTACCCTGGATATACTTATAAGATAGCCATATTGTAACGAACGCAGCCTTGTGTATCAAAAATCACCGTGATCAATTGATGCGATAAATAGGATAAAGAAGATGTGACTCTTCATAGTAAGGTGAATGTTTGTATATCCAATCCAGCTGCGCACTACTACTCGCAGCAAGTTTAGGGTTGTTCATCTTCTCGCGTTCAAAGGCAGCTCTTAAATCTTTATTCTCTTTTAGAAGTTTGGCTGCTGTATCTTCAAAAACATATGCTGAATAATATTCTTTCTGTCCTAAGATCGCATCAAAGAAATTCCAATTAAAATAAGAGTCTATTGCTTCAGGTTCTAAAGTTTCCAGCAAGAACTTTACACCGTCCTGATTCAAGGGGACTAAATAATCACCAGCACGAAAGTTTACCTTATTGGATTCCCGGAGGAGGCTGGTATCAAAATGTAAATAATGCCCTTCATAAGGACTTGAAGTTGTCTTGAAATCCTTAATTCGATACTGTTCCACCGCTATTACCGTATCTTGTTTTAGCGGAATCATTTTGATCTGATTGAGTGTTAGCAAGTTAACAATTTCCCATTCAGACTGCGGAATGACATAATACGATGGAATAGTTACTTCTTTTGTCGGAACATAGGTATTATATAACTTAACTTGTTTTGAAAACTTAGCGTTTCTATCATACCACAATCTATCTTTCGAGGAGACATCGCTCGGCTTATATTTTGCCTCGAAGCCCTTAAAGTCCAGTGGTTCATATTTCGATGAATCAAGCTTCCATGCTATGGCATATTTATCCCCTATTTGATATTGCTTGAGGTTTTCAGTTCTTTTTTGTTTAATCTCCTTATAATGCTGTTCCATAAAATCCAGATTACAACGCATATAATCATAAGTCGCTTTGACACGTTCTTGATAAGGTTTCAACATATGTGTTTCCACCACGGTTCCGATGACATTAAATAGACTGGTGTAACCTGTTGCATATCTTGGCGAATCCATAAAAGTTGGAAAACCACCATCAGGTACATCGTTGTGGATGTTAACATAGGGAACAGACATAAACCCTTTCTCCTGGA
Source organism: Sphingobacterium sp. UBA2610 (assembly GCF_002339225.1). NCBI lineage: Bacteria > Pseudomonadati > Bacteroidota > Sphingobacteriia > Sphingobacteriales > Sphingobacteriaceae > Sphingobacterium > Sphingobacterium sp. UBA2610. The sequence goes on along the minus strand of NZ_DDKA01000010.1, from coordinate 109,315 downwards.
GATCTTTCAGTAAGGTTTTTTGCATGTTGTTATTAAAATAATTACCTAAAAGGTTTCCCAGACGTTCTTTGTTTGTTGAGATATAAGTAAAAGTGTACTGATAATCGGCCCCATTGCTCACATGATTATCGATAAAAACATCCGGCTTGACCCAGTGGAAAATCTGCTGAAAACTGCGCGTGTTTTTAGTGTCTGTCTTAATAAAATCCCTATTTAAGTCATAATGCCTTGCATTTCCACGAAAGCCATACTCTTCAGGGCCATTTTGGTTAGCTCGGGAAAAGCTCCCACGATTTAACATCCCACTGACATTGTAACTCGCGAGCGCAACAACGATAACATTTTGAGGTGCCTTTACCTTTCCTGTCGCCAAATCCCGCATGAGCATCATAGTGGCATCAATACCATCGGGTTCTCCGGGATGAATACCGTTGTTGACCAATAAAATACACTTCCCTTTCCTAGCGACTTCCAGTGTCTTTCCAAACGGATTAAATACGACCACATCTATTGGTTTATTGTTATCGTCTTCTCCCTTTGTTTCATAATGAATTGATGTATATTTCTCCGCCAATTCCTGATAGTAGGCCCGCATTTCTTCAAATGTTGTGGATTGATTACCATTCCCCCGTTCATAAGGTGTAGGCATTTGCGCATAACTTCTGCCAAAAAGCATAAAAGAAAATAATATCAGGAACCGTTTCATAAGATCAATTTAGCGTCCAATTTACGATAAACTTGTTAAAATACATAAGCTATCTCCACCGTCTATCAAGAACGACTTCTCAATAAAAACAAAATCCCTCAGAAATGTAGGGATTTTGTGATTGCTCTTTTACCGGTATTTTAATTGCTGACCTCGTTTAATAATTCGATATCTTCTGTATCCAACTTAAGAGCCGGCGCCGCACATAGCGTATCCAATTGACGCTCACTTGTGGCACTCACAATGGGAGCGGTAATCAGCGGTTTAGCCAACAACCATGCTAATGCTACAGTAGCCTGTTTTGTCTCATGCTTCTCGGAGATAGCATCGAGCGCTTTCAGGACAGCTTTACCTTTAGCATCAAAATATTTTTTGATCCCACCGCCCCTTGCCGTTTTATCAAAGTCAGTTTCAGTACGGTATTTACCGGTCAAGAAACCTGCTGCAAGCGACCAATATGGAAATACACTCAACCCATACTTCTCGACCAAGCCCGCATAATCTGTTTCAAAACCTGCACGCTCTACCAAATTGTAATGCGGTTGCAACGCAACATATTTGGGAAGACCGTTTTTCTCTGCTACATCAAAGCTTTCCGTTAAACGCGCTGGCGATAGATTGGAAGCGGCGATATAACGTACCTTGCCTGCCTCTATTAAGTCCGCATAAGCCGACAACGTCTCTTCCACGGGGGTTATGTTATCGTCAAAGTGGGTATAGTATAGATCTATATGATCTACTCCCAACCGTCGTAATGATTCATCAGCCGATTTCAAGATATGTTTCCTTGAGATATCATATCCGTGTTCCTTGGTCTCCGATCCGACTTTTGTTGCAATTACTATATTTTGACGGTTACCACGGCTTTTTAACCATTTTCCAATAATTTCTTCGGACTGCCCTCCGGTTCCATTTACCCACCACGAATAGGTGTCTGCCGTATCAATAAAATTAAACCCTGCTCCTACAAATTTATCTAACATTTCAAACGATTGCTGCTCATTTAATGTCCAGCCAAAAACATTCCCACCAAAATTAATTGGAGCTATCTGCAAATCTGTGTGCTGTATTTCTACCTTCTTCATTGAAATTATCTATTTTATTGTTCCTTTAAATAAAAAAATAGCTATGCCTTTCCAGCTGAAAAGCTCAAGCTAAAGTTACGGTATCCATCTTGAATCATGTCAGCATTCTTCAAATCCAATTGTCAAAACGCGTAAAGATTTTATTGCGATTAAAAAAATAGGTCGGCTCTTTAACCGACCTGTTCTTGGATTACTTTTCAATAGACGACATGTCGATTACGAAACGATATTTTACATCACTATCCAATACCCTTTGATAAGCCTCATTTACATAGTCGATATCAATCATTTCTGTTTCGGGTAGAATATTATGTTCAGCACAAAAATCAAGCATAGCTTGAGTTTCCTGTATTCCCCCAATGCTGGAAGCCGTTAGGATCTTATTTCCCCCCATAATTGAGCGTCCATTGATTTCCATGGGCGCAGCTGGAATCCCCACACAAATATAAACTCCCTTTGTTTTCAATAATGCAAGATAGAGGTTATAATCATGCGGTGCCGATACGGTATCAATAATAAAATCAAAATACGATGAGAATTCTCTTATTTCATCTGCCTCATGCGTATTTAAGAACTTGTGTGCGCCAAGTAGAGCCGCATCCTCCTTCTTACGTGGAGAATGGCTTATCATTGTGACTTCTGCTCCCATTGCTACTGCAATTTTAACAGCCATATGTCCCAATCCACCTAAGCCCAACACACCAACTTTATGTCCTTTGCTAATATTCCATCTTTTTAATGGCGAATAGGTGGTGATTCCAGCACAGAGTAGCGGTGCCACCTTTTTAATATCCAACGATTCCGGCACATGCAGCACAAAGTCCGCATCCGCAACAATATTATTGCTATAACCACCAAAAGTATAGCTGTGATCATGCATCACATCCTTGCTGTTGTAAGTCCAGACGGTCTTCTTTTCCGAACAGAACTGTTGTTGGTCTGACTTACAGTTATCGCATTCGCCACAGGAAGCCACCATACAACCGACACCTGCCAGGTCTCCTTTTTTGAACTTAGTCACTCCACTACCAACGGCACTTATCCGACCGACAATTTCGTGCCCGGGAACAATTGGGTACTGTGTACCACCCCACTCGTCATGTACTTGATGAATATCGGAGTGACAGATCCCGCTGTATAAGATATCTATTAAAACATCGTTTGCACCAAGCTCCCTCCTTTCAAACTCCCAGTATTCAAGTGGAGAACTGCTGTCTTTCGCCGCATAACCTTTCGACTTAATCATATTATCTTTTTTTATAGACCACAATTTGGATGCGAAGATATCTCCGATCCCCTTTTTATATTGTACTAAGTTAGCGGGTATTGATGACGAATAGAGCAAGGCAAACACAATATTGACACTCCGCAAACAAAAAAACAAGTTTAAACATAGAAATATCCGCACAAGACCATGTATATTTGAGTTCATATAAATCATTTCAATGAAAAGAACCAGTCTAACGCTAGCAATTATTTGCTTAACATCAATGGCTTTCGCCCAAAAGATAAGCTACAAAGTGAACACGCAAAATTCGACAATCAAATGGAATGCTAAAAAAGTTGTCGGAGGACATGTGGGAACAATCAATATACAAGAAGGAACGGTACAGACAGAAAAAGGGAAAATTACCGGCGGTGGTTTTACCATAGATATGAATTCCATGGCTTGTACTGATGCACCTAAATTGACCGGGCAACTAAAAAATGAAGATTTCTTCAATGTGCCTACCTATCCCAACAGTAAATTTGTCATCAGTAAGGTTGATAATAGCAAAGGCAATCCAATCATAACAGGCAATCTGACGATCAAGAATAAAACAAAATCGATCTCCTTTCCAGCAAAAGTCACCACAACTGCAGATGGGCTTTCCGCTGAAGCTATCGGAGTCAAAGTAAATCGACTGGACTTTGATATACAGTATCGTTCAGCAAGCTTTTTCTCCGACTTAGGCAATCGCGCTATCGATGATGAATTCACCTTAGATATCCTACTTAAGGCTGTAAAATAAAAACTATTAGAGCCATTTGTTAATACAGATGGCTCTTCCTTCATTGCATCGTACCGAGAATCGATATGATCTTCCCTCCTCAACATAGCGCGTCCGCGCATTTCTACAGCAGCAAACAAAGACTCCGTTAAATTAGATTTGATTCAAATTGCACTTAGTAACCGATAAGATTGACGAAAGTAAAGTTTTAAAATTATCTTTAAACTCCCAAAAGTAAGGTTAGACAAATTATATATGGAGAAAATAAAAACTTTTCAACAGCACGAGCTTAATAGAATTAGAAAAAATTGGAGTGACAGTGGCCTCGCATTTGAAAAGTTGGGAAGATCTTCTAACATAGCAGATTATTCAGATCGCGAGATCAATGAAATGCTTCTCGGCGTATATAAAGACAGTAAACATCTTATGGTCGATGAAGGCTACTTTATCGATCTCACCCAAGCCCGTAAAGCCAGCTGTATTTTGGTTGATGTATCCTATTCAAGACGTATCAAACCTGCTCCAAACAGCGTCCTTAGTCTTCAGGATATCCGTAATTTTTATATTGAAGATTATTTCATAGAAACGGAAGAAGCATTTTCCAATAGATACAAACATAAGATAACCGGTTATTTAAAAAAGATCGGCGGAATCAGTTTGGGCAAAGGGCAATACAATTACCTGTATTCTATTCCGAACGATTTCAAAACTTTTTTCGGCGATACGCCAGCCGATCTGTTCTATCCGATCCAACGTTATATCAATGGTTTATTTTTTGACGACGATTATCGAATTTCAGCCTTCGAAGTTATCAGCAAGATTGTTATCAGTAAGACATAACTCCGATTGCCGGAGCAGGCACTCGTGATTTCTTAATTGATAATGTCGCCGCCACTCTCGTCTAGTTTATCACGAAATTTTTCAAGTTCCTGAGTGCCGGGTTTTGCCCAATTAGCAACTTCACCAATAATTTTTAATGGAAATTCAGATCGATAGGAACGTGTCGGATTTCCGAGGAATTTCTGATCCGTCAGGTTGGGATCATGCTCATAATCACCGGTAGGTTCAACAATAAATACGCGCTCGCTACGCTCACCTTTTGCGAGTGCCGCTGCAAGTCCAGCCCCATTCATCAAGCCTGTAAAATAAATGTGGTTCATTTTTAAGTCAGCTTGATAGTTGGAATTGAAGCCTGGAACCAATAAATCGCCGATTTGTGCATCTGCTTTTGTCCCATGATAAAAAGGTCCCTTATCAAAGGGGATATTTTTATAAGAAGAGGCCAGCCGAGCATACTCACTTGCCATTGCTTCTTCTCCTAAGCCTGTGTAACAGGCGCAAATCTTCAAATACAATCCGGGTAATGCACTGGTCGTCCGGTCATCGTTGATTACCAATGCATGCTCTAAGGCTATGTGTAGCCATTTCAGACCATCAGACAGCGATTTTTGTTGCCGCGATACAAAATAAGCCGCAAAAAACTTTTCATGGTCATCACTTGCCTCCCGATAACCTTGCATAAAAAATGACAGTGATTCTTCCGCTCTACCGCTTTCTTCCAGTTGTATTCCTTTTAGACAAAGTTTGACAACTTCATTAAATGGTGAAAATTCCATCGTATAAATTATTTTTTATCCAACATACATTATTCTCGCCTCAATTACAAATGACCACTCCTTAAAAACATCTGTTCTACAGCAAGGCCTTGGACGTGAAAAGCCAGTTATGAGGATAACCGGCTCTTCAACAAAATTGTTCTCTTAATTTCAATATTTCTCCACGCAATAACGTACAATTGGTTGGGCATTTAGGAAACGACACATTGCTGGAATCCCGAAGGCAGTTAGCGTTCGGAACGCAATCATTATCCGATAGTGGCGTCCTTTAGAACACAATATTGCCTTTGTGAATCAATGAAGTCACAGGTGAAATCCGAGAAACTGCTTCAGCAGAACAACTTGCCTCAACAAAAACCATACTGGCTTCATCGCCCACTTTCGGCCATTGTTGATTTCCATTATTATCCAAAGGCAATTTGTAACGTGTGGCGAAAGCGAGTGTTCTGGATAAGCCGAATTCTGTTCCATAGCCATACAGCTCAGCAATTAGATTCGCTTTCTGGAGCATGTTTCCCGAACCAAAGGTATTCCAGTGATCCTGAATATTGTCATTTCCAATCAAAACTTCCACACCATATTTTCGAAGTGTCGGAATAGGCATAATCATATTGCCAAAAGGCACTGAGGAGACGATTCCCACGCCCGCCTCGGCAAGACGCGCCGCAATTTTTTCGACTTCGACATTTGCGAGACGGCTAAGTGCAAAAGCGTGGCTAACAAAAGCTTTTCCTTTTAATTGGGGGTTTTCCAATGTTCGGTCGATCAAAAAGTCGATTGTCTTTAGACCACTTTCTCCCATTTCATGGAGATGTATGTCAACTCCCTTATCGTTATCAAGCGCCAACCGGGTAATCTGCTCCATACTTTTTTCAATACTTCCGTCCAAAGAGTACGGATCTACTCCACCGATGAAACTAACAGCATCCAGTTTTGCAACATCCTTCAAAATGGGTAAGGTATCCGTATAATAGAGACCATGCTGTGGAAAAGCAACCAGCTCCACGTCTACCGTGTCTTTTTTTGATGCAAGCGCCTTTTCTAAATTTGTTAGCGATCTTAGTCCAGATGTTGGATCAACATTGAAATGCGAACGAATAAAATCAGTTCCGTATGCCTGCAGAAAATTCAGCATTTTGCCCGTTCTTTCGACCGAGGTGCTTAACCATTCAGGAATCATCTTTTGCTCATACGCGATCATATCTTTTACGGTATGCCGCGTGGGAGATACTGCTTCCCATGGCAAACCAAACAACATTTTATCCAAATGGGCATGCATATCCTTAAAGGCCGGCAACATCAAATGTCCTTTTGCATCGATTCCATTGGCATTTGGGGTATTTGGTTTGATTCCTTTGATCTTACCCGCTTCAACTTCTACACAGCATAAAGCGGTATTTGTACTTATTACTTCCTCTCCATCAAACTCGAATCCCGTCTCAAGCCGTACGTTTTTTAAAATATATGTTTTAGCTTTCATATTTCTTTTGATCATATTCTTTTTTCTAAAATTTACTAGACAATGGAAACGGTATTATTTTTTCCGCATTTATGACTTAGTATGACCAAAACAAAGGTCGCGATGATTTTTCTGGATGTTTTGCAGAATACATCTCGAAGCTTGAACAATTTATCACAACGCAAACTTTGACTTAACATTGTGTGTGAGCAGGAGCTACACGAGTACACTTTCAGCCAGTGTTTGACCAATAATAGCGAAATTTAAGATCCACGCTTGTAATAAATTGTCCAACAGATGGAATGAAAACCACATTGTAAAAACAGCCCTATCTCCTATTTTTGTACTAGACGTCAAACTTATTCGACAGTTTATCGAAAATTACAGCATAATAGAATGATGAAAACGACTTTAATACTCCTGATCATGATGAGCATAACAAGTTCGTGCCGATCGGCATTAACAGAAAACTCCTATACTGAAAATTCGTCCCAGGAAGAGATTATTCAATTGGTCATCAAAAATGACCTGCAGGGAGTAAGAAGAGCACTAGAAAATAAGGCCAACGTAAACAGCAAAGATGCGAACAAACGTACTCTTCTACTTATCGCTACAAACAATGGAGCTCTTGAAATGGCCAAATTATTGGTAGAATATGGCGCCGATGTCAACATTCAGGCTGATAATATGGATAGCCCACTTTTATACGCGGGAGCAAGTGGGCAAGTTGAACTCGTCAAGCTTTTCTTAGATCACGGTGCTCGCTTTGATTTATTTAATCGATATAATGGCACAGCTTTAATACCGGCATGTGAACGTGGACATGTAGAAACGGTAAGATTATTGGCCAATACTAAAAATTTTCCGTTAGATCATGTCAATCGCTTAGGATGGACCGCTTTGATGGAAGGAATTATACTCGGTGACGGAAGCAAAAAATATCAGGAAATCGTTCAGATTCTAAAAGATGCCGGAGCAAAATTAGATATTCCGGACTTCAATGGCACAAGCCCGTTGCAACACGCACAACAAAGAGGCTTCAATGAAATTGTTAAGATACTAACATTATAAATATCAAGGTTCATCTTCCATTAAATGGTCAAATTTAAATAAAATTTCAGTAAGGATCTCACCATGCTGCAGATCAGTGTATGTTTCACCAATTGAAGGAAATGAACCTTATCGATTAATAGATGAGTGTTGTATCTCATACCGAAATATCAGGCAACGCTTTTCCGTAATGTAATAACTGTAATTTCCGGCCAAACACCTATCCGCCCCTTTAGGCCATGAAAACCAAAACCACGGTTGACATAAAGATATTTTCCCTGTTTTTGATAAAGTCCAGCCCACTGTTTATAAAAATACTGAATTGGACTCCATTTTAACCCAAATAGTTCTATCCCAAACTGCATACCATGTGTATGACCAGCCAGCGTTAAATGGACATTTTGATCATAGTCCAAAGTAACATGATCCCAATGTGAAGGATCATGAGACATTAAAATTTTAAACGTATCTTTTTCTAATCCAAGAGTTGCCTTAGCCAAATCGCCATATTGATGAAACCCTCCTTTTCCCCAATTTTCAACACCAATTAACGAGATACGCTCACCTTGCTTTTCTATAGCTATCGATTCGTTTAGCAACAATTTAAACCCCATTTCATGATGAATTTCCTTGAGCCTATTCAAATTTAAGGCTTTTGATTTCATGCTTTCCCATTGCACATAATCCCCATAGTCGTGATTTCCAAGGACAGAAAACTTTCCCGAAGGAGCTTCTAATCGATTGAAGTCTGAAACCCAGGGTTCCATTTCGGAAGCCTTATTATTGACTAGATCGCCCGTAAACAATAACAGATCACTGTTTTGTGCATTGGCCAATTCGATACCTTTACGTACTCTTTTGATATCAGATAAACTCCCTGAATGAATATCCGACAGCTGTGTAATTTTAAAACCGTCGAACGCCGCAGGTAGATCAGGAAAAGTCAAGACTTCCTCACGCACTTTATAAAAATAACGACCTTTCGTTAAACCGAAAAAAATAACCAACAGCATGGCTCCCGCCAAAAACAATACAATTTCACTCAAAAATAGACTTCGTGGAGGAAAGGAACTAAAAATACGCATAAGATCTTCAACAAATAAAAAGGGCACTGCAAGCAATTTTGGGATGAAAACAATTAAAAATGCTGTGATCAGACTTGTGGCGGTCCGCTGGACATCATAACCCGTTCTCCGTAAAAAAATTAAAATAAAAACACCCAAAAACAGCAGAATATCAATCCCCCAATACATGTTGTGCCAAATTGAACCATGAATAACCGTACTAAACGCCTGAAAAAAATAGATATCTCCCAAAACGAATAGGAATATTATCAGTAAGAGTCTCTTTGCCATAGTGATTAAAGTATTGATTTTAAATCACTAATGATATGCCAAAAGATATTTTTTTAACTTTTACAGCCCTTATCCTCTTAAATAGTGATGTCTATGTGACAATCGCATCGCTGTTGGCAGGGATCGATATAAGGGTTGTACGATCGATTTAAATTCCTGTCAATATGTCGCACTAGCTCCACATTCTCGCAGGCGCCAAAGTCAATGTAAGTGTTTGAGCATCCTATCATTTCTCTATAAATATTCTATTTTAATAAATAATTACCGTATAACGGTAATTATTTATATATTTACAGTATCAAACCAAATTATTACATAATGAACCGGACAAAAATAATCGGCAGAATCTTATTCTATATAACTTCACTTTTAGGGAGCTTATATTTAATCATAACCCTGTATGCCTTGATATGCCTGCTGACAGGCTGGAACACAGCATCCTATGGCAATGGAATGTTTCTTCATATCAACTATCCATTTACCATAACGCCCTTGATGAATGTGGATAATAACGTATCGTACAAAGTATTTTCATTCTTACTACCCCTGTCATTCTATACCATCTTTTTTCTCTTGTCTGCGCAAATATTTAAATTGTTTACCCGAAGGAAGCTATTTACCAAATTCCACCTGCTTATACTCAAACGATATTACAGGTTAAATATATTGCTACCAATCGTCTGCACGGCTATTGCTGCAGTATTTGTTACAGTCGAAGGGGGTATTGCCATACTCATTGCTGTACATTTCATTTTAGGCATTTTTGTTTTTTTCCTCGCGGAAATCTTCCGGCAAGGCCTCCATTTACAGGATGAACAAGATTTATATATCTAGTACATGGCTATTGTTGTAAATATAGATGTAATGCTGGCCAAACGAAAAATGCAAAGCAAAGAACTTGCAGAACAAATCGGCATTACACAAGGTAATCTTTCGGTATTAAAAACGGGAAAGGCAAAAGGTATACGTTTCGAAACGCTACAAGCGATATGCACTGTATTGGAGTGTCAACCAGGTGATATATTGGAATTCGTGCCAGATTAGCGCATAAAACCATGACATTAAATATTAATAGGGCCCAGATTGCGATGTGGGTATAAAGACAAGTCTGTTATGAACCAGTTAAAAATCCAGAATCTTTCGAAAACGTATCCTAACGGGATGAAAGCAATTACGGGACTTTCATTACATATCGGTCAGGGCATGTTTGGACTGCTAGGTCCAAATGGAGCTGGAAAATCGACATTAATGAAGATCATTGCCGGCTTAGAACAGGCAGATACCGGTTCCATCGTATTGAATGATGTCAATATTTTAAATGAGCCCTCTTTTATAAAAAAACAGCTCGGTTACCTACCGCAAGATTTTGGAGTATATCCGCATCTGTCGGCTTATCAACTCATGCATCATCTTGCCGTACTTAAAGGAATTAAAAAAGAGGGACGAAAAGAACATATATTAGATTTGCTCGCACGTGTAAATCTTTACGAATTCCGTGACAAAGAAGTTCACAATTTTTCGGGAGGAATGCGGCAACGTTTTGGTATTGCGCAGGCGATGTTGGGTTAGCCTCAAATTATCATTGTAGACGAACCCACAGCGGGCCTCGATCCGCAAGTGCGCAATCGTTTCAACAATCTACTTAGTGAAATCGGGGAACAGATGATAGTGATCCTTTCAACACATCTAGTGGAAGATGTGCGAAGCCTCTGTGCTCAAATGGCCATTATCAATAACGGAAGTTTGATGGTCAATGGCGCACCCAACGACTTTTTAAAATCGTTGGAAGGCCGTATTTGGGCAAAAACGATTGACAAGAATGAATTACGTTATTTTAACGAAAATTTTCACACCTTATCAGCCCAATTACACGGGGGGCGGCTAGACGTCCATATTTATGCCACAAAAAGCCCAGGGAATGGTTTTGAGCAAATTAAACCTGATCTTGAAGATGTCTATTTCACACATTTATCTCAAATTGTATAGCCATGTTTATCGACTACTTTCTACTGGAAGTCAGCTTTTACTTTCCAAAAAAATGGTTTCTGGCACTATTATGCTGTTTTTTTGCATTTGGTTATTGGGTTAGTGTCATAGCTTCTTTTTCATTTGCCGGTGTTTACGCCAATTCTCCCTTTGTGTTAACTTACACCATAGGATTAGTATCGCTATTGAATATCTTTACTATCGTTATTTTTTCATCACAAATATTTTTACGTGAAATAGATGCACGATTTTCATCACTCCTGTATACAACCCTTGTCAATAAAAATATTTTTCAACTGAGTCGTTTTGTGCTGGTGTTTCTGATCACGGCCCTTACATTTCTATTCTTTATCCTTGGGCTGATGTTCGGTCATGCTTCACAAGGAGATGAACATGAGAAATTTATGCCATTCCGTATGCTCAACTACCTACAGCCCTATATACTACTCGTCCTTCCAAATATTTTTTTCTGCACCGCAACTGTTAGTGCAATTGCTTGGACCAGCCGTAGTAAAATGCTTGTTTTTCTTTCGGGAGTTTTCATTTATATCCTATACTTCGCTGTCTCTTTATTTTCGAATTCGCCATTATTTGCCAACGCATCCCCCGTTTCCTCCGAGACCATGAGCCGGATGGCCATAGTCGACCCTTTTGGTCTGGCTGCTTTCTTTGAACAATGTCAGTCATGGAGCCCAGCTTTGAAAAACTCGACATTGCTCCAGCTCAAAGGAAATTTTTTGATAAACCGGATTGGTCTACTTGTATTTTCATCTGCATTGACGTTACTTGCGATCCGTCGAGCACGTTTTCATTGCACGACAAAAAAGAATATAAAACCGCCGCTGCAAAAGGCTGGAAACCAGCCAATCCTTCCTAGGGGACAAATAAGCATATCCGAAAAAGGTTGGCTTTATGATTGGCATACGCTTTATAGCTTTCTAAAGATTGACCTTCGAGCCCTACTAAAAGGTTTACCCTTTGTCGTTGTCATTGCGCTATGGTTGTTTTTTCTAGGTATGGAAATATACAGTAACATCGATGCAGGAATGCGCCTACCACAACGCTATGCCAGCACGGGATTAATGGTTCGGAACATCATCAATAGCTTTCCTCTTTTTTTACTTTCCGTCCTATCTTTTTATGGCATGGAAACAGTCTGGAGATCTCGAAGTACGCGGATATATGTACTCGAAGACAGCACTCCAGTACAAGTAACAGTTGTCATGCTGGCCAAGTGGATCTCGTTGTGCTGTATTGCATTATTACTTATTACAATAAGCATTCTGCAATGCATGGTTCTTCAACTTATATTCCAATATCCAAAAATTGAATGGAATCTATATCTAAGTCTTTTTTATATCCTTGGCGTCCCATCTCTACTGGATGCTTCAGTTATTATCAGTATACAGACTATTGTGGGACTAAAATATCCAGCATTACTTTTGACAGTCTTGTTTTTTGCATTGACCAATTCCTTTATTGGTACCATGCTTGGCATAGAGCATCCACTTTTCCGTTTTGCAAAATCACCCTTAAACTATAGCGGCGACATGAATGGGTTTGGCGCCTATCTGCATGCATTTGGCTTTAAAATGATCTACTGGACTTCCTTTTCGGCCCTTATCGCTATTGGCACAACGCTCACCCGGCAAAAGGCAAGATCTTTTTCAGTAAACTTAAAATCGCATTCAAAGTTAAAGGTCTTCGCTGTGTTAATGGTTGCTGTCTTGTTGATTTCAGGCCATTTCATCTATCAGCGAACTCAAGTCGGCAATTCAGCAGCGGAAATAGATTGGATGCAACATTATGAACAGAAATACAGGCACTATCAGCATATTCCCCAGCCAACGATCGTTTCGGTCAAAACCGAAATAGATCTTTATCCGACGTCAAATGAATATATCATTAGTGGTCTATATAAGCTAGTCAATAAATCAGCCGCTCCGCTGGATAGTCTATTACTTTACACGGATCCTGCTATGGAATTAGCACATGTCAACATAGACCGCGCCGTACAAAAAGCTACCGACAGCACCTATGGTCACCACCGATTTAAACTAACAAGCCCCTTCATGCCTGGAGATTCTATTACAATGGAATTTACAATAAAATACAAATGGACACCGTTCAATCGTCACGATCCCATGAATGCTATCTTAGCTAATGGTTCTTTTATGCGTATCAGTCGCTATTACCCCATATTTGGTTATCAGCAATAAAATGAAATAGAAGACCCACTTGAGCGTAAAAAGCGAGCGCTGGGAAAAGCAAGCGCTTTAAAAAAGTTAGAACAGCCTGATGCTCTTCCCTACGACTATGGATATGTCGACCTTGAAACAATTATTTCGAGTGACAGTGACCAAACCTGTATCGCGACTGGAGAATTTATCAGAAAATGGCAAAAAGGAAATCGAAACTTTTTTCACTATAAATCAACAGGACCAATTCCCTTCCGTTTCGGTATATCATCAGCTGTATATATGGTTGAAAAATCCTCTTACGACAATATATCCATCGAGGTATATTATGACAGCAAACACGCGGAGAATGTTAAACAACTTATAAACGACTCAAAGCAAACTTTAGCCTATTGTCAAAACAACTTTGGAAAATATCCATTTAAAAGCATACGTTTCGTCGAAATATCTGGATTTGTTAGTGGATTTAACGCGACGGCTTATCCCGGTATGATTTTTATGAATGAGAACATGACCTTTCATTCAGATCTACGTCGCGAAAAAACAAGAGACGTCATTAATGAACTTGCCGGCCATGAGTTATCGCACCAATGGTGGGGTAACAGTCAAATTGACCCCGATGACCGGAGAGAAGGCGCTACAATGCTAACAGAAACGCTCGCTATGTATACCGAATTAATGTGTTATAAACACAAACATGGTCCCGAAGGAGTAAAGAAAATGGTCAAAATGTATCAAGATCTTTATGACATTGGAAAAGCAAACAGTGTAGACGAAGATTTAATGAGAGTATCCCCTGGAAATACAAACGTTGCCTATTATAAAGGCCTTTTAGCCATGTATCAATTACATGAATTGATAGGTGAACAAAAAATAAATACTGCTTTGAGGACTTTTTTACAGCACTATGCCTTTCCACATCGACCGCCCACAAGTAAGGACCTAATTCATGAATTTCTCAGGATCAGCGAACCAGCATTGCACAAGAACATCCGTAAACTATTTTTGTAGAAAATGTCGAAACAGTTTACGGATCCTCTCTGTCGTCGTGAACTTTTTATTCAACTAATGGCGATTATCCGCATTATTGTAGAATCCCAATCTTTTGCATGCATGCTCTCATTTTTTGATAAGTGCGCTCAATGTCTTGATCTAGGCCAATGGAAAACCTGATCAATCCATCGGAAATACCCATCTTTAAGCGCTCTTCTTCAGGAATTTCTGATGACGTAGAACTACCTGAACAGGAGAATAGCGTCTTATAGAATCCTAGGCTGACGGCTAAATACCCTAAATTTTCAGCCTGCATCAGTTCCATTAATTCATTGGCTTTTTCAGTGGTTTCCACATCAACTGTCATTAAGCCTCCAAAACCATAGGTCTCATGCATCATACTTTTCATTAATTCATGATCTCGATGCGAATGTAAGCCCGGATAAGATACCTTTAGTCCATCTTTCTCAAACCGTTCGGCAAGATACATCGCATTATAGCTATGTTGTCTCATCCGTATATGAAGTGTTCTTAAATTTTTCAATATACTCGCCGAACGTAAGCTGTCCATCGTTGGTCCCAATAACATACAGGTCCCTGTGTTCACATTTTTCGTTTCATTAATAAACTCCTGACTTCCACAATAAACCCCACCTACTGTATCACTACTGCCATTGATAAATTTCGTTAGACTATGGATGACAATGTCTGCTCCCAAAAGTATCGGCGATATAGACAACGGAGAAAACGTATTGTCGACAATCAGTTTTAGCTTGTGTTTTTTACAGATGGCTGAAAGTTTTCTTAAGTCAGCCACATGCAATAAAGGGTTGCTCACGCTTTCGCAATACAGCACCTTTGTATTAGGTCTTATCGATCTTTCGATTTCGTGGGCATCATTAATATCCAAAAATGTTGTCTCAATCTGGAAAGGTGGGAGAAAATTTTTGAGAAAGGCATAAGTTCCACCGTAGATCGTCCTACTGGAAATAATATGGTCGCCGCTTTTACATAACTGTAAAAGAACTGTTGTGATCGCTCCCATACCCGAAGATGTTACATTGGCCGCAGCGGTATTCTCCATTTTTGCTAAAGCTTGCGCCAAATACAAATTCATTGGCGAGGAATGTCTTGAATAGAGATAACAGCCTTCTGCATTCCCTTCAAATGTGTCGAACATTTTTTTAGCGGAAAGAAAGGTATAGGTAGAGCTGTCTGAAATTGACGGATTCACACCTCCAAACTCTCCAAAGTATTGCAAATCTTGAATTTCATTTGCTGCATTAAAATTATCCATATTTTTATCTTTAAAATTGAGATATTTTAGATTATATCACAAGTATTTTTATCTATATTAGAATATAAATCTATTATATCAACAATAATTAGTTAAAACATCTGAACACTTTAAAAACTGATACCAAACACAAAAAAATAATCTATGCACTTTGACGAAATTGACCTTAAGTTATTGCGTTTTCTCCAAGAAGATGCGAAACAAACGACCAAAGAACTGTCCTACAAGCTGAACTTGTCCGTGACAGCAGTCTATGAGAGAGTCCGCAAGCTCGAAAATACGGGAATTATCGCAGGCTATGTCGCCATACTTGATAAAAAGAAGATAGCAAAAGATTTCCTCGTATTATGCCACGTAAAATTAACACAGCACAAAAAGGAGTATATTTTACAGTTTGAAAAAGAGGTCATGAACCTTCAAGAGGTAACCGAGTGTTTTCACGTGAGTGGCGACTACGACTATATCCTCAAGATTTGTGTCAAGGACATGGCAGACTATCGCAGCTTCATGTTAACAAAACTAACTAGCTTACAGCACATTGCAAGCACCCACAGTTCCTTTATGATCGCTGAGGTAAAAAATACATTGGTAATAGATCTGTAAGAAGTTCTAAACCAACACACCGTTTTTCGATGCAATAGCTTCCGGAAGATCCTCATCTCCCACCATCTGCAATAAATCAATTTCAATGGTCCTACAAATGGAAAGCATCGGTACATCAAACATCAGACCTCCAAAAGGATTTTCGGTATAATCGCCGACCAATTCCATCACAATATAAATCCATCCTATGACCACACAAAAAGGAATACTGGTCCAGATACCCCAGTCCCCTAATTTCGCAAATTCATTCACGAGGCCCAAAGGAAGTAGAATGATTAAAATAACATTGAAGACAAAGGCTGTACTGGCAAACTGCCTAGGTGATGGAAATTTTTTGATCCTTTCTGCCTGTCCTTGATAATCGTAAAATTGATTCAGGCAATTCTGCAGTTGCGTTTGGTTAAAATCCGAAATAATCTGATCATTTTTCAACGCATTCACTTCTTTTGCTTGTTTAGAAATCAAATAAGTCGCAAAATTTTTATATTCGCTCTGCAACTTAAACTCCTCCGCAGAAAGATATTTACGCAAAAAAATCGAAGTTCTACTATAATCTGGAAAGCCAGCCTTTATCAACCTGTTCCGTTTCACATTCATTGAACCAAAATGTTTTTTCATGCTGATATGCTCCCACTCTGTCGGGACCAACAACTGCTCACGAAAAGTATAGAGCCAGGCAATGTGACGATAGGCGATTCTTTTCCTCCGTTCCTCCAAATCGGTATGATCACCGTCTTGGGTATCAAAAGCATATAACATAGCCGTGAACGAACGACTTGAATTGACAATTCCACCCCAGATTTTTCGGGCTTCCCAAAGCCTGTCATAGGCTTGATTATTTTTAAAACCAACGTAAAAAGATTCGGCCGTTCCGATTAATGCCAATGGCACCCACGGAATTATCATCCACTGCCAATTGAAAAAATAATAAATGACCGCCACCAAAGAACACCAAAGCGTCAGCCATATTAAATGTGCGCCCGCTAAATTAAATATTTGTCGATAGTTGAAATACTTGGTTGTGATCATAAAAAGTAAATATCTTCCTTTATTAAAAACGCTATGAAAGTACAATTTAAATTGTAACTGTCCAATACTTCAAATTGTTTTCGGCATAACGATATTTGATCAACTAATTTCAGCGCGATAGATAGGTACAACAACTACAACAACATTACCATCATTCCATTACTGATTAATAAAACAAGTATAAAGAACTATTGTATTTTTTTATGTATTTGATTAATTTTAATCTTACGGATAAAAACAATTGCCAAAGATATAACAAAGATACGATGAAGATAAAAGCACTAACATTAAATATAGGTCTTTTCCTTTTTGCGGCAACGACTTTCGCGCAGAATAAAGCCGACTTAAAATCATTGTTAAATAAAAACAGTGAATTTGTATTTCCACAGACAGTGGATAAAATTGCTGCTACATTGAATGTGAAAACAGAATTCTATGAAGATGCCAACGAAGAAAAGTATGCAAAATGGATCACAAAATCCGGTTTAGAACTTTATAGCAATTATGGGGCTGATAAATCCGTCAATGAACTATTTTTTGATATACCAGAAGACAAGTTTTTGATTGTCGAAGGATTACCTTTTGATCTGGCGATCAATAAAACAACAGTCAAAGAGGCTCTTTCAAAATTCAGCCAACACCATGTCAAAAAGCAAAAACTTGATGCGGGAAGCTCGTTTCCGGGCGGTACCAGACTGACGATGAAAACAGGGACACATTTTACAACTCTACTTTTCGATAGCAAAAATTTGTTAAAGTTCATAGGCTTGACAACCTCTTTAATTGACCCCGCTGCCAATTAAGGACAAGGGGTCAATATTAAATTTATACGATTTTTAGCTAGGTTGCCCAGGCATGGTCACCCTTTTGATAAGGGAAATCGCCATCATATTTCCCTGGGATTTTCACATAACGGAATACTTCCGTGGCTCCCAATTTTGAGCTAAAAAATGTAAGGAGAGTAAGCTGTTTAAACAGTGTGAAAAAATGAGGTAGATCGTTAGCGGATTTCTTTTCGTCATAATCCTGCGCTTCCTTGTCCAAAATATCGACAAAGGCCGTTTGGTCTTTCTTTTCGAGTTGCTGAAAATTGCGTCCAAATTCTTTCTTGGCACGTTCGTCAATTCCGGCTGTTCCAGCCAGAAAGACCTGCTGTTCTTCAGGTTTATAGCAGTCTCGCACCAGAACGGGAATCTCAGAACCTACACCAGCTTCCTTCGCCCCCGGTGTAGTGGTTTTAGGAAGAATGGCCTCAGCGAGATCACCCAAAAAATCGATTGATTTTGAATCAAAGAGCATTTCTATATCTTTCGAAGCAGACCTTTGGCATCCTTCCAAAAATAATGAAGCACCAATAACTGTTCCGCCCATGAGCATGGCTACACGTTGTATTGCTTCTCGTCTATTCATAACTATTACATCATAAAATAATTAAAGATTCCCTTTTTTTAATTCATTTACAGCAAAATCTACTGCCCTAGCTGTAAATGCCATATAGGTAAGCGATGGATTCACACAGGAAGAAGAAGTCATAAAGGCCCCATCTGTCAAAAAAACATTTTTAGCATCCCATACTTGGTTAAATTTGTTTAATACCGAGGTTTTCGGATCATTTCCCATTCGTGCTGTTCCCATTTCATGAATTCCCTGTCCCATACTAAACCCGTTATCGTAGGTTGTTACGTCTTTGACACCGATAGATTCTAACATTTCCTTCATTTCATTGCTTGCATCAACCCTTATTTTCCGCTCGTTATCCTTAATCTCTGCGTCTATTGCCAATACGGGAAGTCCCCATTTATCTTTTACCGATGAATCCAATAGGACTTTATTTTCGTGATATGGGAGTATTTCACCAAACGCGCTGAAACCCACTCCCCAGCTGCCCGGCTCGGCGATAGCATCTTTCCAAGCGCCGCCCACGCTCTTATTATCGACCTTACCCGACCATTGTCCCCTCGAAGCCCCACCCTGATAGCCAAAACCACGGACGTAATCTCTCCTCTTGGTATCGCCGGCAATATTGGCAAATCGGGGCACATATAATCCATTGGCCCGTCGTCCAAAAATATATTTATCCTCAAATCCCTCTACTCTTCCCCCAGCCCCACTATTTAACATGTGATCCATTAGGTTATGTCCCAGTTCACCACTACTGCTTCCAAGCCCACCCTCCCATACATTGGTAGCGGAATTCATTAATACCCAGGTGGAATTTAACGTTGAAGCACATACAAAGACGATTTTAGCAAAATACTCATAGGTTTGATTCGTCTCCGCATCAACAATTTCTACTCCTTTAGCTTTCTGGGTATCACGATCGTAAATAATACTCTTTACAATTGAAAATGGCCGTAAGGTAAGGTTCCCTGTCTTCACTGCTGCAGGCAATGTTGCAGATTGTGTGCTAAAGTAAGCGCCGAAATTGCAACCCAACCAACATTTATTTTGGTATTGGCAATTAACACGGCCATGGTGGGGCACTGTTATGTTGGCTACCCGGCCAATTATAAAATGTCGTTTTCCCTGATAATGCGATTTTAAGCGTGCGGCAAGGTCTTTTTCCACGATATTCATGTCCATGGGTGGCATAAATTCACCATCAGGCAACACCGCTATACCGTCTCTATTACCCGAAATGCCGGCAAATTTTTCAACGTGACTATACCAAGGTGCTATTTCTTTATAACGTACGGGCCAGTCAATGCCATGTCCCTCTCTGCTATTTGCTTCAAAATCAACATCCGACCAACGATAACTCTGCCGTCCCCACATAAGCGAACGCCCGCCAACGTGATAACCCCGGAACCAATTAAAGGGTTTTATCTCCTTATACGGACTCTCTGTCTCATTAGTCCAAAAGTCGATGTTCCCTTCATTCATCCATTGATTTTTAATTCCAAAAGGTAGGTAGTGCTGGGCGCGATCCAATGGCACCCGGCCCCGATGCGGAAAATCCCATGGATCTTTATTGGGTGATGGGTAATCTTTGATATGCTCAATATTGCGTCCTCTTTCTAACATTATGGTTTTAAGTCCACGCTCTGTTAGCTCCTTGGCTGCCCAGCCACCTGTGATCCCAGACCCGATGACAATTGCATCATAAACATTATTTGCCATTTATTTATAATTGGTTTATTGGGTTATTACTCGAGGGGAAATTTCCCGCTCAAATCAAGTCTTCTCCACAATCAAGCGCCACACTGGTGCCTGATAGCTTTACTTGTTTAGACGAGACATTCTTATATCATTTGGAAAGCGTAAGAATGGATCGTCTAGACAAGTTTAAGGTTTTTTTTGATTTTATTGCAACCGGTTGCAAATTTTTGTAATATTGTATTAAACAAGCAGGTAGCTTGGATAACCAAATTATAATAGTATAAACGACAGACGCAGCCATTTCTTTAAACGTATTGGAATATGGATCTGTTTTGTACATAACGTAGTCTTTTTCTAAACGCAATACATATGACAACAATTAAAGGCCCTGCCATCTTCCTCGCGCAGTTTATCGGTGATGAAGCGCCATTTAACTCCTTGGACTCTATCTGCCAGTGGGCTGCAGCACTTGGCTATAAGGGTATACAACTGCCCACCTTGGATGCCCGTTTTATCGATCTAGAAAAAGCAGCGCTCGATAAAAGCTATGCAATTGATCTAAAAGCGAAAGTACAGTCTTTCGGATTGGAAATTACCGAACTCTCAACCCATCTCCAAGGGCAATTAGTGGCTGTAAATCCAAGTTTCGATGATCTATTTGATGCATTTGCACCACAGCATTTACATGGTAATCCTCAAGCACGACAACAGTGGGCGATCCAGCAATTAAAATATGCCGTACGAGCTTCCCACAATCTCGGGCTTAAAGCGCTGGCGACCTTTAGTGGAGCCTTTCTATGGCCATTTATATACCCTTGGCCACAAAGACCCGCGAAGTTGATCGAAACAGGTTTTGCTGAGCTTGCAAAATTATGGTTACCCATTCTTGATGAATGTGACCTGTATGATGTCGACCTATGCTATGAATTACACCCTGGAGAAGATCTCCATGACGGTGCTACTTTTGACTTATTTCTCGAAAATGTAAATTATCACAAGCGGGCAAACATTCTCTATGATCCCTCCCATTTTGTCCTTCAATGTCTTGACTATCTTCAATTCATCGACATTTACCATAAACGAATTAAAATGTTCCATGTTAAAGATGCTGAATTCAATCCTTCTGGTCGTCAGGGCGTCTATGGTGGCTTCCAGAGCTGGCAGTCAAGAGCAGGTCGTTTTAGATCAATTGGTGATGGACAAGTGGATTTCAAATCCATATTTACCAAACTCACACAATATGATTATCAAGGCTGGGCAGTACTGGAATGGGAATGTGCATTCAAAAATGCTGAAGATGGTGCACGGGAAGGCGCGCTACATATTAAAGACTATATTATCCGTGTTACTGATAAGGCGTTCGATAATTTTGCTGCCGTCGAAACCAATGATAGCCTTAACCGCAAACTATTGGGTTTGTAAATACGAAAGATATCCTCATTAAAAAATCAACTTTATGCGCAATACAAAACTAAAAATGGGCATGATCGGCGGTGGAAAAAATGCATTTATAGGGGCTGTACATCGCATGGCTACTGGAATTGACGGTCTGATTGAATTATGTTGCGGAGCACTGAGTGCTGATCCACTTGTCGCAAAAGAATCCGCTGCGCTTTTAGGGCTTCCAGAGGAAAGGAGCTATGGAAGTTATCGGGAAATGATTGTCGAGGAAAGTAAACGTCCGGCGGATGATCGCATGAACTTTGTGAGTATCGTCACGCCCAATTTTGCTCATTTCGAACCAGCAATGATGGCGCTGGAACATGGCTTCCATGTCGTGCTTGAAAAGCCGATGACTCTGACAACAGAACAGGCCGAATTGCTCCAACAAAAAGTAGCGGAAACTGGACTAATACTCTGTGTCACATACACCTACTCTGCCTATCCGATGGTGAAACAAGCCCGTCATCTTGTCAAAGAGGGCCAATTAGGTTCGATTAGAAAAATTATGGTCGAGTATCCGCAGGGATGGCTAAGTAAGATGATCGAAAATAGTCCTTCTCTGGCCTTCTGGCGGACAGATCCGGAAAAGAGCGGAAAAAGTGGTTGTATGGGCGATATTGGGACACATGCTGCCCACCTAGCGGAATATATCTCCGGTTTAAAAATCACTAAAATGTGTGCCGATCTTCAAACATTTGTGACCGGAAGAAAACTTGAAGATGACGGCAACATATTACTTGGATTTGAGAATGGAGCCACCGGCGTACTATCGGCATCCCAAGTTGCTGCAGGAGAAGAAAATGCGTTAAAAATTATAGTATATGGTGAACTTGGGGGATTGGAATGGAACCAGCAGGATGCAAATACACTCATCTTTAAACAGCTCGATGCGCCAATCCAGCTATTTCGTGCAGGTCAGCAGTACCTTTCACCAATCGCCAAACATAACATTCGTCTACCGGCCGGTCACCCCGAAGGATATATCGAAGCATTTGCCAATATTTATAGAAATTTTGCAGCCACACTATTGGCATCAATGCAAGGTATAGAGCCGCGAGAAGAAGATACTGATTTTCCAACTGTAGCTGATGGTCTGCGTGGCATGAAGTTTCTAGAAACTGTAATTGCCTCGGGAAAATCCGAACAGAAATGGACCGATTTTATTCGTTAGATACATACTTACCATAAGTAGCCAATGTCATTTGCTCCCTGAACAAACGGCATTGGCTGCTCACTTTAATTTTTCTGCATTGACTGAGACATCTGTTTCAAATAGCCCTCATAGTTTGAATAAGGTTCCTTGATCCTGCTGTTTGGTTTCAGATAAAGAAATCCTTCCTGATTATCCAAAATGACATTAAAATGGTTCAGAATCTGATTTCCGAACAGGCTTGGTCTGCCATTGGGCTTGGCCGGATCAGCGGCATTCGTCACAATATCTTTAAACTCCACACCAGCTATTGAAGCATCCAAACGGATAATCTTACGGTTACTGATCATGGTAAGCGGCGTTAGATCGGTCCAATTATGATCTATACCGGTAAAATCTTCCCCTAACAGCATCGTACCATCACGACCTGTATCAAAAAGGAACCAAAAATCGTAGTCTTGTTGGTTATGTCTAAAAGCAGCTTTAAACTTGGGTCGGTTTTGCTCATAGTATACTGGAAGCTTTGTATACTTCTTTGCTTTAGTGGGGAGATCGCGATGAATTACCAATTCCATTTTATCATAATCGATTTCAATAATGTGATTTCGAAAGAAACTGTTGCCAATAATAAGATCTTCAAAAGGCTTCATATTACCGACCTCAGTCACTGACACGTTTTTCCAAACAATCGGCCCAATATGCAATTCATTGCCCAGACTTGTCCGCTCGTTATTAAGCCCGTCGGTATTCGCAACTGTCGTAAACGATGAAAATGATAAATCCAGCTGCTTTGCGTTATTTCTATTAACAACGCCAGTTCCAGCTCCTAAATCAAACTGTATCGGAACGTCTTTTTTGTTAATTGTACCGTTCAGGAAAATCCGTGAGCCAATAAGACGAAACGGTATCCGCATCGGAAATAAATTACTATTATCCATTGTGGGTAGATCCGGCGGTAATTGAGCGCTTATACGAACGTGACAAGAATCCGTTCCATTCAATAGTACTATGAAATCATACATCGACCCGGGTTTAGTCATCATAGTCAATTCCTCCTGATCTGTTTTAAAAACAACTGTACTTTCTTTTGTTGGAATATTTACGAAATAGACGTCGGGATCTGCCTTGGGATCTAATTTCCAGTCAACATGGCAATAGGCGCCATCTGTAATACCGGCTTTCTCAGATGAAGCTTTGATCAAAGGAATCTTAGCTTGCGGAAAGACGTTCGTCATCGTAAAAAAAGAAAGAATAATAGCAAAGGTAGCCAAGGCAATATGGCGTTTCTTCTTTTGATTGTCTGTTTTCATAATTTTGCATTTTTTTGAAGATCAAAGAAAAAAAATACCAGACGAAGAATACCCTTTTACAGCCCGACAATGTCCCGACAGCTAGCCGACAATTGTATAAAAGCACCTATAATATACTTATATCGGGCAAAATACGTGCATGCCCAGCTTTATTTAATCCAATCGCATTTCGCAGTATAATGATTATATTCATAAGTATCCAACATAACGGAATAAGCAATTTCACATTGCTTTTAATACCTACCCAATCGTTCAGTATAAAAATAATAAGCATCAGTAAAACAGCAATTAAAGTCGATACGATTTGAATTGAGATTAACTGGCGAACTTTATATGAATGCTGTTTTTTGAAGAGCATAATTGCGACAGGTACCAAAATATTTAATGGTGGCAATATAGAAAAGGGTAAGGAAGACAGGTTGATAATCTTGATCCATCTCAAGTTTTCTGACTCAAGAGGTATATCATACGCAGAAAACTCCGATTCCTCCACATTCAATGCCTGTGCAAGTGCGCGAAGGGTGTAACCCTTTGGCGACTGCCCCGCTTCAATCCGCTGAATTGTTCTTACTGAAATATTTGATTTTTGCGCTAGTTCCTCTTGTGTTAAATTGAGTTTCTCACGTAATGATTGTAATTTGTTCATAAACAATAGATCGATCTTACCATCAAATTTACAGAATTGGGTGGTAAGAATTCAGTAAATCTAATGTTTATGCTTTCTTGGGGATCGTAGTATCCTCTTCGGTAATCGTCTGCTCCTCTTGTGTTAACGGGGCCGGAGGTATTTCGGTTACATTACGCTCAATTTCCTGCGTTTCAACATGCACGGCATATTGCGAGGGTTCAATAGGGATGCCCATGACAGTGGCGTACTCCCTTGTATAGATCGCACCAAAATATAAAATAGCTGCTGTGTAGTAGACCCAAAGTAAGATCAACACAAATGAACCTGCCGCACCATAGGTATCTTGGGTTGCAGAATGCTCCAGATAGACTCCAATTAAATAACGTCCCAATACAAATAAAATTGACGTAAATAAGGCACCCGCCCGTACGGTCCGCCAGTGAATATTTACATCCGGAAGTGCTTTAAATATGACACTAAATAACAAGAATATAATTCCAAAAGACAATGCAAAGTTAATCCCATCCATTAACATTACGGTCACGTCCGGGAAATAATGCTGTAGCTGATCTGTCAACGCCAATATTACACCATTTACGATGAGTGTAACGACTAATAAAAAGCCCAATCCAATCACCAAAGACGAAGATAACAATCTATCCTGAATCAATTTTAACCAGCCTTTTTTCGGCTTTGCCCTTACGTGCCAAATTTTGTTAATCGAATTCTGTATATCCCCAAAAACCGTCGTTGCTCCTAAAACCAATGTAATGCTACTGATAAGCAACGCCAGGTTTGATTTTCCCGAAAGCTGCAAATTCTGAATAACTTCTTGAATCTGTTTTGCAGCATTGCTTCCCACCAAACCGCGGAGTTCCAGGAATACTTTCCCTTCAATCGCATCCTCACCATAAAAAATTCCAGCTAAGGCAATCATTAAAACCAATATAGGACCAATAGAGAAAACAGTATAATAAGATAATGAAGCACTATATTTCATCGAATCCTCATTCAAAAATCCAGCCACCGTACTCTTTAAAATTCGCCAATAGGTTTTCACCTTACTTCTACTTTTAGTTCGTTTATCCATGTTCTTGTACTTTGTACTCCAAAACAAACCATTGAGAAGCTAAGAATGTTTGTCGTTAACGCGTTTTAATGCGAGTAGTCTCCTATTGTTCCCTGGAGAACCAAGCGATTGTGGTCTGCAACTTTAAGGCTCAGCGTAATGTCTGACGCGATCGTTTTCAATAATAGAATCGGTGATATTTTAGCCTCATTTGGCCAATCCGCCAAATGAACTGCCACATGGGATAGTTCAACCGTCTTATTGTAAGCTACGTTAAGTTTATCAATATCCTTTGATGTGGACAGCAAACTAAATCCCTTATCTTGTTTTTGAAACCAGTGATAAAATAATTTATTGGGGAGGAATCTACTCATGTCGCTATCTCCACGCATGGCTATTCTTACATCCGGAACTTTCGTTTCGTACGGTGTTTTCTCTTCGATCGTTTCAAAATTTTCATCAACCGCATAATTTATAATGGTATCTGTTTGAATGACCTTATTTTTCAAAATTTCAATATCGACGTAATTTCCATCCAAATGTGTTATAATAGAATCGGCGGCTAAAGGGAGTTCACTAAGTAGTTGTTTTAGCTGATTTTTAAATTGACTATTGGGTATATTGATCCAAGCTTTACCAATGTATTTTGCGGAAGCGAGTTCTCTCACAAGATATTCCTTTGGAAAATTCCAATCTGTTGAGAAAAATTCGCCGGATACTTCGACATGGTCTCCTTTCAAATCAAGTTCGATAAAATTATCTGTTGAAATATTGCTATAACGCAGTGATTTTCCGGTCAACGTGCTTGGACGGTTGATAAATTGTTCTATGGTAACCCGGTCCTCTTTTGATTGAATTAGCTGAAGCATTTCTTCCTTCTTTGTATCAAGATCAAAGCCTAGACCTAGCAGCAGATCATCCCCTTTCCAGATAAAGGCGATTTTACTCGGTTGATGATAGGCATAGCTCACATCAGGGGCGAGATTACTTTCCACCGCACCAACCTGTAATACATCCTTTAGAAAGGTCAAAAATTGTTGTTTATTTTTTAGCTGAAAAAAAGCATAAAAGTTTTTTGGATGCGGTTCCAAAGCAAAAAGAAATACATTCGCTTTTATATCAATACCATTATCTTTGAGTTTACTTAGTTTTTTGCCAAAATCCTGTCCCTCTTTCGGCGCTGACTGCCATTTATTAAAAAACTGATTCAGCAGGATATCATCCAATGATATGGTCAACAAAGCCTTACTTTTTTTATGGACCAATGATTTATAGGATTCTTGCTGTCGTAGTATATATCCGCCCCAGGCGACAATCGCCAACAGTACGAGGACAGCTATCGTCCAAAGCATTATTTTTTTAATCATAACAATTGAATCAGTAATTTTTGGTAGTTTATCTCGTAAAGAACTATCTGACAGACCCCTCAACTAAGAAATTAGATTCCGCAGTATTGAGCTCCTTAAGAAAATCCTAGATTTGAAATTTTGTTCTGAAACCTATTCGATTTAAAATAGATCAATGAATCAAAGGCTGAAACAATACCTTCTCTGAAAAGAGCGTAAAAACTAGGTTTCAGCAATGCACTTGATACCTTCTATTTTAAAATCAATAATAGCAAAAGTATCAAATGCCTGGGGATCTTTTCATCCCTGAAATCAGGGAATTGGGGAGTCTAATTAGGCTTCCCGAATTAATCCGTATTCTATAGCCGATTTTACTGCCGCAGTAACACTTTTGGTTTGAAATTTTTCCATTAGATTTTTGCGATGGCTCTCTACCGTATGTGAACTGATAAACAATGAATCGGCAATTTGATTTGTTGTCATTCCTTGCGCCACGAAAGTAAGCACCTCTTTCTCGCGACGTGTCAATTTTGGCACCTGCTTAAGCCCCATTTCCACCTTCTTGTTCAGGATCGCCTGCGTTTTCTCACAGAGATACCTTTTGCCGACAAGAACAGCGGAAATGGCAGCAATTATTTCATCACCATTTGCATTTTTCTGTAGATAGGCATTGGCACCCTCATTTAAAATGCTGTTAATCACTGCAAATTCATTATGTACACTAAACGCAATAATTTTCAAATCCTTATTGCTTTCCTTTAGACCTTTAACCAAATCAATACCGTTAGCATCCGGCAGATTGATATCGAGCAGCAATACCAATGGCATATCAGCAGGAATACGATGGAACAGTTCAGTGGCGCTGGAATACATGCCCACAACTTCAAAATCTTCATGCGCATTTATAATGTTTTTCAATCCCTCAAGTAGCAAAGGGTGATCGTCTGTAATCGCTATTTTTATCATTTTTCCAAAAAGTTAAATCATAGGTAATTCCAATTCTATGGTTGTACCCGCTCCATTCTCCGACATAACCTTCATTTCCCCGTGTAGAAACGAAAGTCTTGACCGCACATTATGCATTCCCGCAGAGTGCTGCAAATCGACACTTTCCATATCAAAACCCTTGCCATCATCTTCAATAGTAATATGTAAACGTTTATTATGTGAAGAAAGCTGTATTAAAATGTTGGCCGCATTAGCATGTTTCAACGCGTTATTCACCAATTCTTGAATAATTCTGTACAAAGAAATTTCCTGTTCCGTGCTTAAGGTTGATTCAAATTGTAAAAATTCACATTCTACTTGACATGTCGATTGACTCATTCGGTTTGCATAGTCTCTTAAAGTTTCTTTCAAACCATATTTTACAATTAAATCTGGCATAAGATTATGTGCAAGCCGGCGAAGTTCATCTACAGCCCCGTCCAGCAAATCAATACTTCGATCGATTCCTTCTTTCATGGATTCCTGCTCCAATACATTTTTATTTATGGCTGATAATCCCAATTTGGTACTTGACAGCAAACCTCCTAATCCATCATGCAGGTCGCGAGCAAGACGGGTACGCTCTTTCTCTTCCCCGGCCAACATTGCAGTCAGGTTTTTAATAGCATGTTGTTGATTATTCTTTTCCATCTCCAGTTCATGCAAATGAACCTTCTGCTTCAAGGCCTTTGAACGTTGCCAATACGCATAAAACAGCAAAACAATCACAACCAAACAACTGACGAACAACCAAATATAAATTGAATTCATTCGTGATTTAAAGGCAATTTGCTTTTTTGACACGTCAAGTTCTTGCAAGCGCTGTTCATTTTCCAGTTGGCTTAATTGCAAATCCTGTTCCTTTTTATCCCGTTCAAGTTGGAGTACCTTGAGCTGTTGTGTTCGATTGAGTTCATTTAATTTCAAATTCTCCACCAGTTGACGTTGTCTATCGTTCAAGACTTTCATCAGCTTGATCTGCTGTTCCTTTTTCTCGCCTTCCAATCGAAGCCGCATTAACTTTTGGTTTTGCAATTCACGCTCATACTTTAGCTCAAGTTGCTTCGTCTTATCCAGTTTATCCGAATTAAATGCTTTTTCAAATACATCTATGTAACTTTTTTGATAATTGAAAGCTTCCTCATATTTACCCTCTTCAACACTTACTTCAGCCAGTCTGCTAAACAGGCTTAACCCGACTTGGTAATCATAATGGGGCTCTCTTTGAAGATTGTGCAGTGCCTGCTGCAGATATTTTTTTCCTTCCTCTCGATGTCCGACTTTGAAAGATTCATCAGCGAGGATACCGTAAGCAGGTATTGTAATGGCATATTGTCCCGTTTCAGCAGCAATATCTAAGGCCTGTTTCGCATATGATATTGCTTTTTTACCACCATTTTCTGGATAAAACTCATGGTACAGATTCGCTAAATTAACAGAAACGTAAGCTAAATCTGTTGGATTAACAAGATGTTTCTCGTTCTTTTCTACCAAATTGTAAGCCTCAAGATAGTGTTGTTCAGCTTTCCTTAATAGATTTTGGTCTGCATTATTGGATCTATACTCCTCTTCAAATAGGTAACCAGCCTGCATGTAAGCGTCAAATAGGCTATTGACATTCTTTCCTTCCTTCGCCGTTTCCAGCAGAAGCGTGGTGTACTTTTCTTGAAAATCATAATTGCGTTGGTTTGCATAGATCGCTGTAAGCTCCTTATAAACTGCCAATTTTCGGGCGATATTTGCCTCAGTCGGTGGCGCCTTCTCTAAAAATGAAATTGCTTTATGGAATTGGGAAACAGCCTCATCCTCTTTATTCTGTCGTGTCATAACCCATCCATCACAATAATGCACATACCCCTTTATTCCATTATCGTTAACTATGGGGAGTACAGATTTAGCATGTTCTAAATAATAGCGTGATTTTTCAAATGCATGATCATTAAAACTGTTCATGGCAGCAATACAATTCAAATAGGCATAATATTGCTTGTCAGGATAATTTCTGGCCAACTGAATATTATCATTAAGCAATTGACTGGCCAGCGCTTTTTCATTACTAAAATATAGGGCTTGTGCATATTTACCCGTTAACACAAACCGTTCTTTACTTCCTAAAGGAAGACTGTAATACGACTTCTGCAAATCTTGCAGCTGTTCTTGCGCAACAATAGCATCGCAAAAGCACAATAAAACAAAGAATATTAGTACAGATTTCCAAAAAGTTCGAACATGCCCCATAAAATCAAATCTAGCGTCTAGCTATGTGAATTGGCCAAACATAGATAAAATTGCTCTTATACGCAATTCGTTGTCTCGAAAATAAATTAACTTCCCCCTGTTATTGACCTAATTAACCGAACCTTGCTGAGCAAAAAATTGTACCTTTGTAACAATGAAGTACACCTATCTTTTTCTTGCTATAGCCGCAGAGATATTTGCAACCACTTTCCTCAAGAAGTCTGCGGGTTTTACCCTTATAAAGCCTACCATTCTCTGTATTGTAGGCTATATTATTGCCTTCTATTTTTTAAGTATCACACTTAAATACCTGCCCGTCGGAATATCCTACGCAATTTGGTCTGGCGTTGGTATTGTAGCCATTACGCTTATTGGTATGTTCTTATTTAAACAGATTCCCGATACAGCAGCCATTATCGGTATGGTCTTGATTGTTGTTGGAGTCATTATTATCAATCTGTTTTCAAAAATGGGCGCACATTAGTTGATCTAAGATCAAAATTTGTATTTTTGTAACTTACATAAATAAAAGGATACGTGTCGTTAGAGAAACTAAAACTTAGCAAAAGATTGAATGCTACGATGACCGAACTCGGTTATCTTGCTCCAAAGGAAATTCAAAGTAGATGCATTTCCAGAATTCTTGGTGGACAGGATGTGATTGCCATCGCTCCAGAAGGTGCAGGCAAAACCACAACTTATGTCTTATCTACCTTGATGAAGTTGAAATTCACAACAGATGAAGCTCCGAAGTTTTTGATCTTGGCGCCTAATGAAGAACGTATCGACGAAATTGTTGAGAGATTCTATCAATTAAGCAAAAATAAAGATCTTCGCATCATTGGATTGCGGGCTTCAGGCAGCATGGAAGAAGAAATCGAAGAACTGGTTGATGGAAAAGACATTGTTGTAGCTACCCCAAATCGTGCAAGAGCTATCTATCTTAAATTGGCTTTGAATCTCAACCGTATTCAGACACTGATTATCGATGATGCTGAAGAGATTATCAAACAAGGAATGCAAAATACGGTAAGGGAATTAGCCGAAAGCTGCGGAAAAGTACAACATTTAGTTTTCAGTACTGTTGAACACCAAAAACTTTATGACATGATCGACAATTTCATGAATGAAAATTGTGCCTCGGTCGAAATAGATGAACTTGAGAATGACACTGTCGACACCCTAGATCTATTATTATATCATGTTCCTAATTTCACAACAAAGATCAATTTATTAAATCTTCTGTTGCAGGATAAAGAAGTATTTCAAAAAGTAGTCGTCTTTGTAAATTCGAAGCTTACTGCCCAAAAGTTGGCCAGCAGTTTGTTCAGTAGCAATAAAGAAGAAATTGCTATCCTCAATCCATTGTTCTATGATGATTTTGGCTATGAGACGATGGAAGATTTCAAGGAAAATAGTCAATCTCGTGTCCTAATAATTGCACGGGAAAATACGAACGATGTAGACCTTTCCGCTGTTCCATTCATTTTTCAATTTGAGTTACCAAATGAAAAGGAGGAATTCTTAAATCATCTTGTTAAAAATGACGAAAATGAAGAATCAGTCGTGTTGACTTTCACAACAGATCTGGAATTACCCATGGTTAAAAAAATAGAACAGGCTGTCGGTAAAAGAATGGATGTTTTGGAACTGCCAGAGGATCTTGTAATCTATAATCCCATCACCGATAAAAAGAAAAAGTCGAGCAAGGAGGAAGATAAAGAAGATCTTTCCCGAGGTGGCGCATTCCACCAAAAGAAAGAAAGCAATGCCAAGACTTTTAATTATGGCGGTGGCGAAAAGGCAAAAATGACCATGAAAATGAAAAAGAAATAAAAAAGGGAAGTTTTAAACTTCCCTTTTTTAAATAACAGCATACTGTTATCATTTTATCAACAAATCCTTTTCATACACAATTTCCCTTCGATGAGGTAAATTCGAAATACTGCTATGGTGAAGTCCTCGTTGACTGTAGTTTACTTGAGAATTTTCTTCAACAATTTAATATACGCATTTGCGATTCTTTCCATACCTTGATCATTTGGATGAGCGTAGTCAACGGTCGAATTCAGATCCAGATTAAGGTCTTGACTCGACAATAAGAAAAGCTGACGGATTCCTTTTGATTGTAATTTTTCAAAAGTCGCCTTCAGCACACGGCTACTTTGCTGGTATTCCGCATTTTTATCTTCATTAAAGACTTCGGCTATGCTCCCCGAACTATGCTGTGTCAAAATAATGGGTGTCGTCGGATGTTCTTTTCTTAAAAATGTCACCGCATTGACCAACAGTGAATCCAATTGCTCTTCTGTTAGCGACTTTGAAATAGCAAGATTAGGAATACAATCCAACACATAACAGGCAGCATCTACACTATTCATCACATCCAAAATCGGTTGTTCCAATCGACCGTTACCAGAAAAGCATAAGTTGATCATTTCATGGTCAAACGCACGTCCCACTTGGTTGGTCCAAGCTAAGCCTGGGCGACTGGTACAGGCCCCCTGTCCAATCGAGGTCCCATACACAACAATAGGTTTGGCTGCTGTGGTATGGGTATACGTTAATTTAGCGGTATTTGGCACACCAATCTTTAACCACTTAACCGTATTGTATAGCGGAAGATATAAGCGGTAATTAAATTTTCCATTGCGCCCTATATTCTTCCATGTATAAGAAATGGTATCCGAAAAATCATAATTGCCATAAGCCCATTTCCATTCCTTGTTTACAGTATCATAAGCATAAAGATCAAGCCCACTGACACCTGTTGTTGGCATATGGGGCATATTTAAACCGCCAGCCACTTGGTATTGAACCATAATCTCAGGTGAAGTAGTTTGAAAGTCAATATAGAATCCCGCACTATTCTTCCCCAGTTCCCATACGGGTTTACGTACCTGGCTTTCCAGTTCATCCGGAAGTCTATTGAAGGCCGAAAGCTTCTGATTCTCCAGCCTACCTTCCACATGCTTATCTTCTAGTGGAGAAAACCAACTATAACTCTCCTGCGCTTTGATGGCAGAAAAAGACAACAACAAAAACGCTGTCAATGCAACTTTTGAGAACATACAATAATTTAGCTTTAAGTTTGGTGTAATTGATTATAAAAAAGGAGCCTATTGGCTCCTTTCTATTGCGATTTATTTATTATACTATAAAATAGCTTGTCTAACTCGGACCAGTTTTTCCATCAAGCCTTCAAGTAAATCCAAATGTAACATATTGGCGCCATCAGACTTCGCATTTGCCGGATCAGGATGTGTTTCTATAAACAGGCCGTCGGCTCCCACCGCTATTGCAGCTTTGGCTATTGTTTCAATTAATGCTGGTTTCCCTCCTGTTACGCCAGAAGTTTGATTCGGTTGTTGTAAGGAATGTGTACAGTCCATTATTGTGGGCACGTTAAAAGAACGCATTTCGGGAATCCCGCGATAATCTACAATGAGATCCTGATAGCCGAAAGTATTACCGCGATCAGTTAAAAAAACCTTCTCATTTCCAGATTCCACGATCTTATCCACTGCAAATTTCATAGATCCAGCACTCAAAAACTGA
The DNA here is from genome assembly GCF_002339225.1 of Sphingobacterium sp. UBA2610. Lineage (NCBI taxonomy): Bacteria > Pseudomonadati > Bacteroidota > Sphingobacteriia > Sphingobacteriales > Sphingobacteriaceae > Sphingobacterium > Sphingobacterium sp. UBA2610. The sequence continues at coordinate 75,119 of NZ_DDKA01000010.1, read as the reverse complement.
CCTTTCTTTACATTGACCACCTTGTTCGTTTTTGCTGCTGCAACTAATAAGTCAGTCTGTCTGCACAAAAATGCTGGAATTTGAAGAACGTCAACGTATGCGGCTGCCATTTCCGCCTCATGGCTCTCATGGATATCCGTCACCGTCGGTACACCAAAAGTTTTCCCAACTTTCTCTAAAATCTTCAACGCTTTCTCATCACCTATCCCCATAAATGAATCTAGCCGCGATCTATTGGCCTTACGGTAAGATCCCTTGAAAATGTACGGAATATTTAGTTTATCTGTAATTGTAACAATCTTTTCAGCAATACGCAAAGCGATTTCTTCTCCTTCAATTGCACATGGCCCCGCCATTAAAAAGAAATTCTGCGATGTCCCATTCTTGATTTCGGGAATGTATTTGTTAATCATATAATTATAAAAAATTAATTGCCGAGTTCTGATAAAAATTTGATTCGCATCAATTGGAGATCCTCATAGCTATAATCGTCTCCACCTAATTCTTTAAGCGCATCATTAATTGAATCAGTCTCTGCTGTCTTAAAATAGTCATATACCTCATCTTGACGATCCTCATCTATGACCTCATCAATAAAGTAATTGATATTGATTTTCGTTCCTGCGTTTACGATCGTCTCAATTTCTTTCAATATTTCTTCATAAGTTATCCCCTTAGCTGAGGCAATATCATCTAATGCAATTTTACGATCGATATTTTGAATAATAGACACTTTTAATGCCGATTTATTAGCTGTACTCTTAATGACAAGATCCACAGGTCTATCAATTTCATTCTCCTCAACATAGTCTTTGATCAAGGCAATAAATGGAGCACCAAATTTAATCGCTTTACCATTCCCTACCCCCTGAATCTGTTTCAACTCATCGATAGCAATTGGATAATGTGTACACATCTCTTCCAGCGAAGGATCTTGAAAGATAACAAACGGCGGCAGGGACTTGCCCTTTGCAATTTTCTTACGTAAATCTTTAAGCATACCCAACAAGACGGTATCTAAGGCCCCTGTACCCTGTCCTGTATCTTCCGAACTTGTATTATCCCCCCCTTCAATTGGACGATTCAAAACAAATTTTAGTTGATAAGGATTATCCAGATAATGACGACCAATAGCTGGCAATTTTAAAAGGCCATAATGATCAATATCTTTTTCGATAAAGTTATCAAGCACTGCCTGCCTAAGTAAGGATTTCCAATAAATAACACCTTTATCTTTGCCCTTTCCGAAAAGACGATGTTCATCATGTTTATAGGCGGATACGGGTTGGTTGTTTTGGCCGATCATGACGTTAATCACGTGATGATCATCAAATTTTTCACCCTGTTCTTGAATAAAGCCCAATACATCTTTTAAAGCGTCTTCGGCCTCAAAATATTCTTTTTCCGAACGACAATTATCACACATATTATTACAGCCCTGCTCGTCAAAATTTTCTCCAAAATAATGAAGAATCTGTTTACGGCGACATACTGCAGACTCCGAATAATCAATAACCTCTTTTAAGATCTGTGTGCCAATCTCACGTTCAGCCACAGGTTTATCTTTCATAAACTTGGTCAGTTTTTCAACATCTTTTTCCGAATAAAAAGCCAAGCAATAACCATCACCCCCATCACGTCCAGCACGTCCAGTTTCCTGATAATATCCCTCCATGGATTTAGGAATATCGTGGTGAATCACATAACGAACATCAGGTTTATCTATTCCCATACCAAAAGCAATGGTAGCCACAATCACTTCGACATCCTCCATCAAAAATTTATCCTGTGTATCTGCTCTTGTTTTGGCGTCTAAACCCGCGTGGTAAGGTAAAGCTTTGATGCCATTTAGGTTCAAAACCTCACTGATTTCTTCTACCTTTTTACGGCTCAAACAATAGACAATGCCCGTCTTACCCGATTTGGTTTTGATAAAACGTACAATTTCTTTTACGACATCTTTTTTAGGTCTTACCTCGTAATATAAGTTGCTACGATTAAATGATGACTTAAATAAAACAGCATCAGTCATCTGCAAATTTTTACGAATATCAGACTGTACTTTAGGTGTTGCTGTCGCTGTAAGCGCAATAATAGGAATATTGGCCCCTATTTCATTAATGACCTGGCGTATTTTACGATATTCTGGTCTAAAATCGTGTCCCCATTCGGAAATACAATGCGCTTCGTCAACCGCTACAAATGACACGGTGATTTGGTGTAAGAAGTCCAAATTATCTTGCTTAGCAAGAGATTCCGGAGCGACATACAGCAATTTGGTCTTCCCAGCGATTACATCATCCTTAACCTTTGTAATCTCACTTTTATTCAATGAAGAATTCAAAAAATGAGCGATACTATCTTCGCCACCGAATGCACGAAGCTGATCTACTTGGTTTTTCATTAAAGCAATCAACGGAGAAATAACAATTGCAGTCCCCTCACTCATGAGTGCTGGAAGTTGATAGCAAATTGATTTCCCTCCTCCGGTTGGCATAATTACAAACGTGTCTCTCCGTTGAAGAATACTGTTTATAATTGCCTCCTGATCCCCCTTAAAAGTATCAAAACCAAAAAAATCTTGTAAATTGTCGAAAAGTGATTTTTCTATTTCCATTGCGCCTTGGGCAAAAATAAGATAGATAAATGAAGAAATAATCTTGAAAAATAATCTATTTTTGCAATCTATTCTAATACATAAAAGTAAGAGTATTTTTTGTGAAAAACAACTACGAAATAAAAAATATAGCTATTCAAGCTATTCAAGAAGAAGCCAAGGCAGTAGCTGCTTTAGCTCAATATATTGATGATGATTTTGTTACCGTTGTCGATCGTATTCTTAATTTGCACGGCCGAGTTATTGTAACTGGAATTGGTAAAAGCGCTATTATTGCTCAAAAGATAGTTGCAACGCTCAATTCGACAGGTACACCATCGATTTTTATGCATGCTGCTGATGCTATCCATGGAGATCTTGGTATCATCCAACAAAATGATTTGATTATTGCCATCTCTAAAAGTGGTAATACACCTGAGATTAAAGTACTTGTTCCCTTTTTAAAACAGACAAAGAATGTATTGGTTGCTTTGGTCGGAAATACAGATTCCTACCTCGCTAAAAATGCCGACTATATTTTAAATACCACCGTTGAGAAAGAAGCTTGTCCCAACAACCTTGCACCAACTTCAAGTACAACTGCTCAGTTGGCAATGGGTGATGCGCTTGCCGTGGTATTACAAGAGTGCCGTGATTTCACGGATAAAGATTTTGCAAAATACCATCCAGGAGGAGCATTAGGCAAAAAGCTGTACTTGAGAGTCGGCGATCTATCCGATCAGAATGGCAAACCTAGCGTCCCACAACAAGCCACAGTAAGTGATATCATCATCACCATAACACAGTTTAGACTGGGAGCTGTCGCCGTGTTGGATGATGAAAACATACTTGGCATCATCACAGATGGTGATATCCGTCGTATGCTGGAGAAACACACGGATTTAGCGACAATTACTGCCGCCGATATCATGGGAAAATCACCTAAAATTATCGATAAAGATGAATTGGCCGCCAATGCGCTCCATATTATGCGTGAAAACAATATCACACAACTATTGGTTTCCGACAAAGGAAATTACGCTGGTGTTATCCACATACAGGATCTATTGAAAGAAGGGATAATATAACTGTAATAAAGTTGTTAGATGTACAATAAATTGGCAATAAATATTAAATTTGGCATATCAGTTGTACTATTTTAATCGTAAAGTAATATTTTAGAAGCATGAAAAAGTATATAACAATCTTAGCAGTGATCATTTCCTTTATTGGTTTTTCTTCGATGCAAACAGGACAAGGAGAATTTAAATTCGAAAAAGAAACACATGATTTTGGTAAAATTCCTGCCGGCACGCCCGTTTCGTATAATTTCAAATTTTCTAACACCGGTAGCGAGCCAATTATCATTTCCAACGTGGTGCCTACCTGTGGATGTTCTGTAGCAGAATTTACAAAAACGCCAATCAAACCAGGAGAAAGTGGTACGATTAAAGTGACTTACAATGCTGCAGCAAAAGCGCCATTCACAAAGAGCTTCACGGTGCAGTCGAATACCAAGACTCCTGTAAAAACGCTATACATTAAGGGTATTGTAGAATAACAATTCCCATAGATAAAACGAAAAAAGCCACATTATCATGTGGCTTTTTTCGTTTTATTTTGGTTAGCTTTGCACTACTAATTTTAAAAAAACTATAATGCCAGTAATATCAGAAAAAGGGCTGAATATGCCTGCGTCGCCTATTAGAAAGTTGACGCCATATGCTGATCAAGCAAAAAAAGAAGGTAAAAAGATATATCACCTCAATATCGGACAACCTGATATCCAAACACCTGAAGTGATGCTTAATGCTTTGAAAAATATACAGTTCAAAGTGTGGGCCTACACACCTTCTGAAGGTACAGCCTCTTACCGAAACAAGTTAGCAGAATATTATAATAAGCTAAATTATAATATCGAGCCGACAGATATATTAGTAACAAATGGTGGTTCGGAAGCGATTATGATCGCTATGCAAGCCTGTTTAAATGAAGGCGAAGAGATCATCATTCCAGAGCCATTTTATGCGAATTACAATGGTTTTGCTTGTTCCTCCGATGTGGTAATCAAACCAATCATGTCCTATATTGAAAGTGGATTTGCATTACCTTCCATCGCCGAATTTGAAAAAGTAATTACCGCTAAAACCAAAGCAATCTGCATCTGTAATCCAAATAACCCTACAGGTTACCTTTATTCCAGAGAAGAACTCGAAGCTCTTCGTGAACTTTGTCTAAAATATGATCTTTACCTTTTTTCAGATGAGGCTTATCGTGAATTTTGTTACGATGGCAGAGCGTTTATCTCACCAATGCATTTAGAAGGTCTCGAAAATAATGTCGTTATTTTTGATACAGTATCAAAACGTTACTCCGCTTGTGGTGCGCGTATTGGATGTATCATTACCAAAAATAAAGAACTATATCAGACAGCACTGAAATTTGCACAAGCGCGCTTAAGCCCATCCTTAGAAGGACAAATAGCGGGTGAAGCTGCTGTTGATACACCAGACAGTTACTTCGAGGCGGTATCCAAAGAATATACAGCAAGAAGAGATACCCTCGTAAAAGGGCTCAATGCCATTGAAGGAGTTTACTCTCCTAACCCGGGTGGCGCATTTTACGTCGTAGCCAAATTACCAATTGATAATGCAGATAAATTCTGTCAATGGATGTTGGAAGAGTTCTCTTACAATAACGAAACAGTTATGATGGCTCCAGCTACGGGCTTTTATAGTACAGAGGGTGCTGGAGTAAATGAAGTCCGCCTGGCCTATGTACTGAATCAGGATGATCTTAAAAGCGCTTTAGTTTGCTTAGAGAAAGCACTCCAAGTGTATCCGGGACGCACAAATTAACAATAAGATAACAGCACTTAAGAAAGGCGGAACATGCATGTTCCGCCTTTTTCTTTTTTCATGGTTCCTTCCCATAAACCCCAATTCTATTTCTTTTTAAAAAAAAACAAAACAAAGTTTTGAAGCATCTTGTTCTTCTAATAGTAACAAAAGCGATTTCATATGGATAAATTGAAGAAATTCCAATTGATGGAAAAAATAGCGAGAGAATTAGAAGATGTCAGAAATAGCCAGCAAGCTGTTTTGGAAAAAATAGGCAAAATCGAAGTTGATAACATTGAACTCGGCGATAAAAATATCGAAAAAACAATTCCCGATATCTATCAACGTACATCAGATAATTCAGATGCTATTAAAGCTCTTCTGGAATCTTTTCAAGATGAGACAGCAGAGTTTGGAGAAAAGAACAATGTTGGAAAATTATTGGAACAACAACAAATTAACAGTATAAAATAATGATATTCCAAACACAAAGAAGGTCGATTAAATAATCGGCCTTCTTTGTGTTTTATAATTGGACTTTTGCAGCCTTAGCTTTCAAATACTCTTCTTCAACAAAATGGAGCTGTTGTTCTGGTGTCAGATTAGAATTATCCAAAACAATCGCGTCTTCCGCTTGTCGTAATGGACTTTCCGCACGGGTACTGTCGATACGGTCACGTGTTGCAAGATTTTCCACGACTTCTTCCAACGTCACATCCTCCCCTTTTTCCGTCAACTCCAAATAACGTCGCGCAGCACGTACTTTAGGATCGGCCGTCATAAAAATCTTCAGATCAGCATCTGGAAAAACAGTAGTACCGATATCACGGCCATCCATAATAATATTTCGTCTGCTACCCAATTTTTGCTGCTGGGCAACCATGGCAACCCGGACAGCTTTAATTGCACTCACATCACTAACTTTATCAGAAATATACATCTGACGGATCTCTTCCGAAATATCCTCATCATTTAGATGGATCTCCGTCTTTATTGCATTTGGGATAAAATCAATATGGATATCTTTTAGTGCGCTTTCGATCGCTTCTTGATCATCCAGCGCTATTTTATGCCGGATAAAATAGAGTGTGACAGCCCTATACATGGCTCCGCTATCAATAAAGGCAAACTTCAGTTTTTTTGCCAAAGCTTTTGCCAGTGTACTCTTACCGCAGGAGGAAAAACCATCTATGGCAATAATAAAATTGTGACGTCCACTCATTATTCGTTTCCTCCTATGATTACACCTGGGCGATTGACCAAAGGAACCTTAGTCAGGTTACCATCCACAATGCTTTCAGGTAAAAAGATATATTTTTTATCGTAAATAATGTTATCAATATAAAAACTCAACCAATATTCATTTGTAAGCCCGAATACCTGTTCATCAATCGCTTCAACACGATCGAAAGATTTAGCTTCTATATTACCAATAAAATGACGCAAAGTCGTTGTTGTTACTTGTCGGCCATCCTTTTCGCCATAACCTTTTGAGCTAATCAGCACGTTCTGAATAGCAATATTCTTGTCGTTGATAACATAGACAGTCCAATTTTTTGTCTCCACCGTCTCACCTTCCAAAACGACGGCGATCATAATGTCTTTGACTATATTTTCAGGCAAATCTGCTTTCATGCTTATTTAGACTTTGTAGTTTTTTTAGCTGGAGCCTTCTTAGCGGTAGTCTTTTTTGCTACAGTTTTCTTTTCTGTTGTTTTTGTTTTAGTTGCTTTTCCTTTTGGCGCATCCGCCTCAGCCCATTTTAACACATCTTCATAGGTAATTTTTTCAATTTCCGTTCCCTTAGGAATCTTCAGATTCTGCTTGCCAAAACGAATAAATGGCCCCCAGCGTCCCTGTTCAATCTGAGCATCCGGATTTTCATCAAAAACCCGAATCACTTTTTCGATATCTTTCTGACGTTTGTCTTTGATAATCTGTATCGCCTCTTCTTCTGTCACATCCAATGGGTCAACACCTTTTGGTAGTGAGTAAAACGCCGAATTGTGACGGATATAAGGTCCAAATCGCCCAACAGCAACCGTCATTTCCTTATCTTCAAATAAACCAACTTTTTTCGGTAATTTGAACAATTCCATGGCATCATCAAAAGTAATGGTTTCGATCATCTGTCCCTTTCTCAAGGAAGCAAAACGAGGTTTCTCTTCATCGTCAGGAGAACCAATCTGTACCAATGGGCCGAACTTACCAATGCGAACCGAAACAGGCTTACCGGAAACCGGATCGACACCGAGCTCACGCTCATTATTCGCACGATCTGCATTGACTAAAGTATCTTCTACCTCAGAATGAAAAGGCCCATAGAAATCATGCAGCATTTTTGTCCATTCGGTCAGTCCATGCGCAATATCATCAAATTCTTTTTCTACGTTGGCCGTAAAATGAAAATCCACAATACCGTTGAAGTGTTCAACCAAAAAGTCATTCACGACAACACCGATATCTGTTGGAAACATTTTTCCTTTTTCGGCACCAGTGATTTCGGTTTTTGTTACCGCTGTTAATTCGGCATCCTTTAATGTCAGTACACGGTAATCGCGCGATTTACCTTCACGCTCTTCCTTTATGACATACCCGCGGTTTTGAATCGTTGAAATCGTAGGGGCGTAGGTTGAAGGACGGCCAATTCCCAATTCCTCTAATTTTTTCACCAAAGCAGCTTCCGTATAACGTGCTGGAGGTCGTGTAAAACGCTCCGTCGCCGACATGTTTTTCAACGTTAATGGCATACCAACAGCTAATGGTGGAAGAATAGCATTGTCACTATCTTCGTCCATCGCGTTGTCTTGATCGTCATCCAAGGATTCCATGTAAACTTTCAAGAATCCATCAAATTTCATCACCTCTCCTGAAGCATTCAAATCTTCAGTACGAGTTGATATGTCGATTTTTGCCAATGTACGTTCAAACTCCGCTTCACTCATTTGAGAAGCAATTGCTCTTTTCCAAATAAGCTCGTATAATCTTTTTTCGGATGCATCGCCATCGATGGTGTGCTCAGAGAAATAAGTAGGACGAATAGCTTCGTGCGCCTCTTGTGCACCCGATGTCTTTGTTTTATATTTTCTGACTTTATGGTACTGGTTACCATAAGCCGATTTGATTTCCTTTTCAGCAGCCTCAATCGCCGTATCACTCAAATTAACAGAATCGGTACGCATATAGGTAATTCGTCCTGATTCATACAGCCTTTGAGCCACCTGCATGGTGCGGGCAACCGAAAATCCAAGTTTCCGGCTTGCTTCCTGCTGTAATGTTGATGTAGTAAATGGCGCTGCCGGTGAACGCTTCGCAGGTTTTGTTTCGAGATTTTTTACAGAAAAAAGCGCTGCTTTACAATCCTCCAAAAATTTGGTCGCCTCTGCCTCTGTCGCAAAACGCTGCGGAAGCTCGGCTTTAAAACTATCCTTAACTTTTCCCGTATGAAAAAAAGCAACGATCTTAAAAGCCGCTTCGGGTTCAAATTTATTGATTTCACGCTCACGATCTACAATCAGACGAACCGCAACTGACTGCACGCGTCCGGCAGATAAAGAAGGTTTCACCTTTTTCCATAGAACCGGAGACAATTCAAATCCGACTAATCGATCTAACACCCTTCGCGCTTGTTGTGCATTTACGAGGTTATAATCTATTTTACGCGGGTTGTCAATAGCCTTCAAAATAGCTGGCTTTGTAATCTCATGAAACACAATTCTTTTTGTGCTTTCATCTTTTAATCCCAAAGTCTCAAATAAATGCCATGAAATAGCCTCTCCTTCGCGGTCCTCATCGGACGCTAACCAAACGGTTTCTGCAGCTTTAGCCAATTTCTTCAGTTCACTTACAACCGCCTTTTTGTCGGATGGAACTTCATACTTTTGTTCAAAATTCTTTTCGGTATCAATTGCATCATCGGTTTTCACCAAGTCGCGAATATGTCCATAACTTGACTTGACCAAAAAATCCTTTCCTAAATACCCTTCTATCGTTTTCGCTTTCGCCGGAGACTCAACTATCAATAAATTTTTCGCCATCTAATTTGAGATTTGTGCAAATAAAGGGAATTCTGAAAGGAATGACAATAATTTCTTACAAAAAAGACAAAAAAAATAGATTTCATGTCGACAATTAAGAAATTTATCCTACAATCAAGAAGCAGGTAACGAGCTCATGGTTGGCATAGAAACGCTGTCAGATCAAGGTAATTTGCCCATCGAACTACTTTGTGCCCCTCAATTTCAAACCAAAACAAATTCATTTAACTTTATTCGGTTTCGAATTCACCTTCATAAAGTTGCAAAATCAAGTATTCGAAACAGTTAAAATACGTAAAAGCAAAATATATATGTATATTCGCTTATTCAAAAGGGCAATATATAACAACTCCGCTATTTTGTTTAAATATTTTAATAATGAAAAGAAGTCTTCTCAGAATTGCCTTTTGGGGCACGTTATTACCATTTGCATCTTGTTCAGTTATGAAAGATTCAGCAAAATCAACTTCAGACAATTTCCCTAAACTTAGCTTGGAAGCGCATCGTGGTGGCCGCGGCCTATACCCTGAAGAATCTATCGCTGCCATGAAAAATGCAATAGATTTTGCAAAGGTGACAACACTGGAAATGGATTGTCATATTACCAAAGACCGTAAGGTTGTTGTCTTTCACGACGATTACCTTAACCCGAAGTTTGTATTGAAACCCAATGGCACCGAAATTTCTGACAAGGACAAACCGTTGAGAATTTACGATATGCTTTATAAAGATCTGGTTAAGTACGATATCGGATCGAAATTTTACAAAGAGTTTCCTGAACAAAAAAAACAGGTTACACGTATAGCAAAACTAGCAGACCTTATTGATAGTACTGAAGCCTACGCAAATCTAAAAAGGAAAGCGCCGATGTTTTACAATATCGAAGTGAAAAGTAAGGAAGATAAAGATGGTATTTTCCATCCAAGGGTTGAAGAATTTGTGGATCTTATGGTACAGGTAATCACCGATAAAAAAATTGCTGCGCGAACCGTTATTCAATCGTTTGATAGCAGAGCCATTAACTATCTGCACAAAGCATATCCTCAAATCAAAGTTTCTTATCTTATTGATGCAAACCATACAAAAAGTATTGAGCAAACAATTGCAGCTTTGGGTTTTACGCCTTTTATTATAAGTCCGCATCATAAAATAGTAACAAGCGATTATGTCAAGCAGTGTCACAAAGCTGGTATCAAGGTCATTCCTTGGACAGTCAATACGAAAGAAGAAATCGAGCAACTAAAAGCCGTGAAAGTTGATGGCATTATTAGCGATTACCCCAATTTGTTTTAACAAATACTTCGCATGGTTCGCTTAGAATAAAAATATCAGTTTCAGTGTATCTCAATGCCAGAGAAACCATGTACAGCCAAAGCAAAGTAGTCCCTTGATCGTCCTAAACTACTTTGCTTTGGCTTTGTTTTTTAATGCTTTGTCAATATATTCCCGCCCCTTCTGGACCAAAAATTCAGAGCGGTGATAATCCCAAAGGTTACAGATATTATAGGGAATGTCCACCACCACATCGGGCCGGTATAAATCAACAATCATACGGCTCATTTTCCTGCGCATCACATAGTATGACGCTTGGAGTATATCCAACGAATTCGAAGTCCTTGTATCCAGTTTTTTGATAACAGAATATTGTTTATCCGGTTTAGATTCCAGATTAACCGCTATGATTAGGTTCTCTTTCTTGGTGACATGATTTATAGGCAATGGATTGAGTACCCCGCCATCAACATAGACATGATTGTCGTCTTCTACAGCTGTAAACACCGCGGGAATGGCAATCGACGCCCGAATGGCATCATACATACTTCCAAAGTCCAGCACAACCTCCTTTTCGTAGTTTAGATCTGTCGCAACGGCTTTAAACAAAATAGGGAAAGTCTCAATATTAGCATCCGGAATCACAGATTTCAAGGCGTTAAACACCTTGATCCCCTTCATCATCCCCAGTCCCTTCCAGCTAAAATCCATCATATTAAAGACCGATTTCTTCGTCAGGCGCTGCATCCATTCTTCCAGAACATCCATCTTCCCCTGTGCATAGATACCACCGACAAGCGCTCCTATTGAACAACCTACCACCTCATCGATTTCGTAGCCCAGCTCTTCAAGACGTCGAATAATACCAATATGCACCAGGCCTCTTGCACCACCCCCGCCCAGAACAAGGGTAACTTTACGATTTAAAAAAGCTTTCTCCACCATAGTTATACAAATACTTGAAACACTTGTTTACATCCATGCAACAATGTAAACAGATAATCATCGTTATTATATGTATTTTTGATTACAATATACGCAGTAAAAAAAGAAATATGAAAATAGAAATTTGGTCGGACATCATTTGTCCTTTTTGTTATATTGGTCTGACAAAGCTTGAACTAGCTCTTCAGGAGTCCACAAGTAAGCCATCCGCTAAAATCATCTGGAAATCGTATCAGCTTAACCCTGATTATCCCGAAGATGCTCCAGCAATGCCAACCTACGATTACCTCGTTCAAACGAAAGGCATGAGTATGGACGATGTCGTTGCGATGACCTCACAGCTCAGTGCACAAGGAAAAGAGCTGGGTATTGATCTGAACTTTGAAAAAGCAATCGTTGTAAATACAAAAAAAGCACATCGTCTGATACATTTTGCCCAAGCGCAACAAAAAGGCACTCAGATCAAGAAAGCCTTATTTAAAGCTCATTTTACGGATGGTCTTGATGTAAATAACAACGAGGTGCTCAGCACGATTGCTGCGCAAGAGCATCTTTCCGCTCAGGAGGTAAAAAACTTATTGGAATCTGATGAATATGCTTATGATGTTGCACAGGATATTCAAGAAGGTGTCAGCTTAGGACTCCGAGGTGTCCCTTTCTTTGTATTTGACAGAAAATATGCTATCCCCGGAGCACAGCCCATGGAAGTCTTTCACAACACCATAAATGAATGCTTGGCCAGTCAGCCAACACCGCTTGAACGCAGAGGCGAAGAAGGCCCTTCATGTGATCCTGAAACAGGAAAATGTGAATAAAGAAAGGAAAAATTATTGTTTAATTTTACTATTTTCGCAAGCTTATAACGACAAACAAATTTGGTATAAATGCAGTTAACCAAACTAGAAATTAAAGGATTTAAAAGTTTCGGAGACAAGATCACGATCAACTTCAATGATGGTGTCACAGCGATTGTTGGCCCCAATGGATGTGGGAAGTCCAATGTGGTCGACGCCATACGCTGGGTGCTGGGAGAGCAGAGCACAAAGATGCTTCGCTCCGATAAGATGGAAAATATTATCTTCAATGGAACGAAAAATAGAAAACCGGCAAACCTTGCAGAGGTCTCGCTGACCTTCAACAACAACAATAATATTTTGCCAACGGAATTCTCGACAGTAACCGTCACGCGGAAGCTGTTTCGCAACGGCGATAGTGAATATCGATTGAATGATGTCAAATGTCGTTTAAAAGATATCACAGATCTGTTCCTGGATACCGGAGTTGGTGCGGACAGCTATTCGATCATCGAATTGAAAATGATTGATGAAATTATCAATAATAAAGATAATTCACGTCGCAACCTCTTCGAAGAAGCATCTGGAATCTCTAAGTATAAAGTTCGTAAAAAACAGACTTTGGCAAAGCTGAGAGATACTGAGGCCGATCTTAGCCGTGTAGATGACTTGCTTTACGAAATCACAAAGAACCTCAAATCATTAGAAAATCAAGCTAAAAAAGCTGAAAAATATACCTCACTTAAAGCAGAATACCGCCAAAGCAGTATAGATTTGGCTTATTATAAAATAGCAGATTTCTCGACTGAATTGGAAAGACTTCAAACACAAGAATCCAAGGTTCAGAAAGATGCTGCCAATGCACATCAAAGTATTCTGAATGCGGAAACGGAACTCCAATCACTCCGCCAGACAAATTTGGAACAAGAAAAAAACCTTTCGGTACAGCAAAAAACAACGCAGGAATTTGTCAATAAAATCCGAGGTTATGAATCGGAAAAGAAGATCAAAAACGAAAAGGTCAAAAATCTTCAAGATAAAGAGAACCGGTTGAACCTCGATATCAACAGTGATAAACAACAGCTTAATCATGTACTCTACACCATCAAACGACTGAATGAAGAATTGTTTGATGAACAAAATAAACTCGATTCGTTAAAAACGAATCTTGAATCGGATAAATCCGAAGTCGACGAACTGAGGGGACAGCAACAATCGGCAAAGGGAAAGCTTGATCTTTTTAATAAGAGTAATGCTGAATTACAGGCAAAAATCTACAAATTAGAAAAAGATCTTGCCGTATTTACCATTCAGAAAGAAGCCCTCCTCCAAGAATCTGTTCGCAATAGTGTAGATACAGAAGCAAAAGAAGCCGAATTGCAGCAGTTTAATTCTGCTGTTACTGAACTGGAAGGCCGTGTGGAAGCACAGCAGTTACAGTATGACTCAGCAAACCAGCTGGAAGAAGAGCTCCAAGGACAGATCAGTCAGTGCCAGGCAAACCTAGAAGAACTTAAGGCCCAGCTTGCCAAAGACCTCCGTCTGGTAGATGCCAAACAAAACGAATACAACCTCACGAAATCTCTTGTTGATAATTTAGAAGGTTTCCCCGATTCCATTCGGTTCCTCAAGAAAAATGCAGGATGGAAAAAGCAACCTCCGCTCCTATCAGATGTCCTTTTCTGTCAGGAAGATTATCGCGTGGCTATTGAGAACTATCTAGAGCCTATAATGAATCACTATGTTGTCGAAACACAACAAGATGCTGTTCAAGCAATTCAGCTATTGAGCGATGCCGCAAAAGGAAGAGCTAATTTCTTTGTTTTAGATGCCATAACACACTCGCCAAGCGCTGCCCCTGCACCAAATGACAATTTGATGTCTGCGTTGGATGTGATTACAGTAGACGAAAAGTACAAGGCTTTATGTACGATGCTGCTCCAGCAGGTCTTTATTCTTAAACATGACAATGAAAAAGAACTGGATGAAAAGCTACCTGCTCTGGGACAGGTGATTCTGCAAAAAAATGGACGTTTTTCGAAACATCATTTGGGTCTTTCTGGTGGTTCCGTGGGATTATTTGAGGGCAAACGTATCGGAAGAGCGAAAAACCTCGAAGTGTTATCCCAAGAGATCAAAACCTTAAATCAGGAAATAGCAAAACTTGAAGATAAAATAACCGCCGAAACAGCTCGCTTGGATGTACTACGCGGCAATTCGCAGAAAGAGTTAATCGATGAGCTTCGTTTTCAGCTCAATAGACTGAATAATGAATTAATTACTGTCAAAACAAAGCAAGAGCAATATCAAGCCTTCATCAATAACTCCCAGGCCCGTAAAAAAGATATTCAGGAGAAAATTGAAAGTATAGAATCAGATTTAAGGATTGCCGAGCCACAGCTTCAGGAGCTGCGCCAGGAAAAAGAACAGAGTATCGCCGAATTATCGACTTTACAGGACCAGTTCCATGAAATAGCTGAAATACTTAACGAAAAATCGACCGCATACAATCAAGAGAATATCGCTTATCATCAACAGTTAAACAAAGTTTCCAATATCACGAAAGATCTCGAATTTAGAGAGACGCAGAAGGATGACCACGAACTCCGTCTGGAGCGAAACAGTGCAGAATTAGTTGAAGTGCAAGAAGCGTTAAGAACAACCATTCCATTTGAAGATGAAGAAGATCGGGATCTTATTGCCATGTATGAGCAGAAGATTGCTTTAGAAGATGGTCTTAAAGAATTGGAAGACAACTACTATGCAGATAAGCAGAAAATCAATAATCTCGAAGACGCCCTGACACAGCAGCGTCGTTCAAAAGAGCAGAGTGACTTTCTTATTTCAGAGATCAAAGATAAAAAAACAGGTCTGCAGATCGACCTCAATGCCTTAAAAGAACGCCTTTCCGTTGAATTCAACATTGAATTGAAAGATCTAATTGACCGTGAAGATGCGCCTGAGATCACAGAAGATCAAGCGACATTGGCAACCAAATGTAGCAAACTCAAGAAACAGCTTGATGAATTTGGAACGATCAATCTGATGGCAAAAGAGGCTTTCGACGAGATGAACGAACGCTATGATTTCATTAACAAAGAGAAAGCTGATTTAATTGAAGCAAAAGGATCCTTGATGGCAACAATAAAAGAAATTGACGATACCGCTCAGGTTCAGTTTATGTTTACATTTGATGCCGTGAGGAATAACTTCGTTAAAGTATTCCGTTCGCTATTTAACGAAGAAGACAGCTGTGACCTGGTACTCACAGACCCGAGCAATCCGTTGGATTCAGATATCGACATTATTGCAAGACCCAAAGGGAAAAGGCCGCTGTCTATCAATCAGCTTTCGGGTGGTGAAAAGACCTTGACTTCAACAGCTCTCTTATTCTCACTCTATCTTTCTAAACCGGCACCATTTTGTATCTTCGATGAGGTGGACGCTCCTTTAGATGATACGAATATTGATAAGTTCAACAATATTATCCGGGATTTTTCGAAAAATTCACAATTTATCGTAGTCTCACACAATAAGAAAACGATTGCAAGTACAGACATCATCTATGGAGTAACCATGGTGGAACAAGGTGTATCCCGTGTAGTAGCAGTAGATCTAAGAGAAGTTGCCTAGAGCGCAGCAAAATACACAATAAATAAGGCGGACCGGATGTACATCTGGTCCGTCTTATTTTATATATATCGATTTAAGTTCCGCCCGACTTTAATGAGACTCTTTACTGCAACAAACAGTGAATTGCTCTGAGCTTATTTCATGTCGCAGATCAATATAAGGATAGCGAGCAGACAGCTGATTCCCCCAATAAATAAACCGACTGATAACCAAACGGGCCCGCTACTAATCCCGCCAATGCCCCTGCCATTCGTAGAGGCAAATCCACCAATGCAACACAAGCTCCAAGTGCTGTACCACGCATCTGTAATGCAACTTTTTTATGACTGCCCCCCCCACACAACTATATTTCGAGTACAAATATGCTACGGATCAAAAAGCTAACATTGACTTAAGTCAAAAAAAGCCTTTAAGTCGAAAATGGGACCTGAAAAATAAAAAGCCCAGAGTGGGGAACTCTGAGCTTTCGTTAGCCATATATTAACCTATTTTATGAAAAGTATTTGTAATGAAAACGTCGCATTTTTGAATTCATTATAAGAATAGATGCCATTTAACATTTTTTAACATTTAGAATAAACGGAGGATCAGCTCAATTAAGCGGGAACAGAATCGTATTTTTTCGTACTCTTGAAGCGATCCCCCATCCGACAAAAAAGCTCGAAGTGGGGAACTCCGAGCTAACCTAACCAATTATTAACCTAAATTTATGAAAAGTCTTATTTATGCAAACAGCCTTTTTTGCTGTTTAGAATTCTAAACGTAAGTGAAGAGCTTATTATTACACATCCCATTCGGAATTATATGAAATTTGACGTTTTTTAACAATTCAATAAGTAACTTTAGGAAAACGAACGTATAAATCAATAGCATATGGCAGAATACGATTTAAATGAACTTCAGAAGATCTACGAAAACAAAGATGTTTTAAACTATCTGGAACAGCATGGCATTCTGGAGATAAAAAAATTCAATGATGTTTACGATTATGAAAAGGAGCTTTACGAGCTCCAAGTCAAGCTCTTAAAACTTCAATATGAAATCATTGAAAAAGGAAAACGAGTACTGATTATTTTTGAAGGCAGGGACGCTGCGGGTAAAGGCGGTACAATTGGCCGTGTAACCCAATACCTGAATCCCAAAAAGGTGCGCGTTGTTGCATTGCCTAAACCAACCGAGGAGGAAGCTGGACAATGGTATTTTCAACGATATATCAAACAGCTCCCCAATGCTGGGGAAATTGTGATTTTCGACCGCAGCTGGTATAACAGAGCTGTTGTTGAACCAGTATTTGGATTTTGCACCAAGGAACAGCACGAGCTGTTTATGAACCAAGTTCCTGAATTTGAGAAGCAGTTAATCGACGATGGCATCATCCTTATCAAATTATTCCTGAATATCAGCAAAGAAGAGCAGGCCGAAAGATTAAAAGAGCGAAAAGAAGATATCCTAAAACAATGGAAAATCGGTGTGCTGGACGAGCAGGCGCAGGAGAAATGGGATGTTTATACGGGTTATATTGAAGATTTATTTAAAAAGACAAGCACCAAAAAATCGCCTTGGTTAGAAATTACCAAAGATAACAAGAAAAAGGCCCGCTTAGCGTCCTTCAAACTGATTATCAATGCGCTTGTTGGAAGTGAGCAGGAAAAAATAGATTCTTTCGTTACAAAACACGACTAAATGACTGTCGGTCTGGTAAGGTATCATTATAAAAAAACAGGAGGAAAAGTATTTCCTCCTGTTTTTTTATAATATTAAAACGAATTAAGATACAAGTATCGTAGTTTCGATTTTAGGTCCTGCGGCCAGCACGGAGTCCGGCATTTCATTATTGAATTTTTCAAAATTCGAAATGAACAGCTTCGCCAAGCGTTTTGCTTGCATGTCATAAGCCTCATCATTGTTCCATAAACCGCGTGCATCTAAAATTTGTGCAGGAACATGCTCTCCACAGCTCGTTGGATATTCCAATCCAAAAATATCATGCTTATTAAACTGAGATTCCAGTAGTGAACCGTCCATGGCCGCGCGAATTAGCGATCGTGTATAATTCAGCTTAATACGTCTACCTATTCCGTAAGGACCAGCAATCCAGCCTGTATTCACTAGCCAAACTTTGATGTTACGATTTTGCTCTAGTTTCGAACGCAGCAAGGCCGCATATTTTGAAGGATGGAGCGGTAAAAATGCCTGTCCAAAACAGGTTGAAAATGCTGCTGTAGGCTCCTTTATCCCGACCTCTGTACCGGCAACCTTTGCTGTATAACCACTGACAAAATGATATACCGCCTGATCGGTGGTCAACAATGAAATGGGAGGAAGTACACCAAAAGCATCTGCTGTAAGGAAAAAAATATTTTCTGGTTCATTGCCAATTCCATTTATTTCGGCATTTTCCATAAAATCGATGGGATAGGATACCCTCGTATTCTCTGTCTTGCTAATATCGTTATAATCAGGTCGATCAAATTCATCCAACACAACATTTTCAAGGAGAGCCCCAAAACGAATTGCGTGAAAGATCTCAGGTTCTTTGTCTTCTGACAACCCTACACATTTGGCGTAGCAGCCGCCTTCGAAATTGAATATTCCCCTTTCGCTCCATCCATGCTCATCATCACCAATCAACTTTCTGTTTCTATCAGCCGACAGGGTCGTTTTCCCTGTACCTGAAAGTCCGAAAAATAACGCTGTCTCCCCTTCCTTCGAAGTGTTCGCCGAGCAGTGCATAGAAAGCACATTATGCTGGAATGGCAAAATAAAGTTCAATATTGAAAAAATGCTCTTTTTAATCTCCCCCGTGTAACCGGTCCCTGCAATCAGTACTATCTTTTTTGTAAAGTCAATCGCGACAAAATTTTCGTTGATAATGCCATATTGATGCGGCTCATCGATAAGCAGCGTCGGAGCGGCTAAAATCGACCAGGCTGGCTGGGCATCTGGATTTGGCTCCGGCCGTAGAAACAGGTTATTGGCAAATATACTTTGATAAGCTGTTTCCGTAACAACACGTAAATCTATTTGATAAGCTGGATCAGCCCCTGCAGCACAATCTCTTACATAGATGATTTGATCACTTAAGTGAGCCGCTACTTTCGAGAGTAGTGCTTCGAAATTAGCCGGAGACATTCGTTGATTGATCTCTCCCCACCAAACGCTATCTTTAGTTAAAGAATCTTCGACCAGAAACCGATCTTTTGGCGATCTTCCAGTAAATTTCCCTGTATCAGCAGCTAGCGCTCCCGTATCAGAAAGTCGACCTTCGTGATTTGCTAAGGCATGTTCGACCAATTCAGAAACAGGCAATTGATAAAATACATTTTTTGTACTATCAATTTTTAAATATTTCAAATCAGGCGCGTTTCCAATGTTACCCTTTTTCATATTTTTTGTTTGTTTTAAAATGTGCCCAAATTTAAAGGCATTTTTCGCTAAAAACAAAACTTAATTACCTAAAAATCAAGCTTATTGTACAAAAAACACAAAAACAAAACACTCATTAACAGCAACTTATAGAGGTAAAAAAAATTAAACTTTTTAGCATATTTTTTTAGCACATCAATTTATCACCATCAAAAAATATCACATATTTTTCGTAAATTGTTCCAAGCTTTACAAATATTAATAAGGTAAAAACAGATCATTAAAAGACATATCATCTGCGAATGAAATTACATGCCATAGAAACGGGATTTTTCAAACTTGATGGCGGTGCAATGTTTGGCGTTGTCCCCAAGAGTATCTGGAACAAAACAAACCCGGCCGACTCAAACAATATGTGTACCTGGGGAAACCGCCTGCTCCTCATCGAGGACAGTAATCGTTTAATGCTGGTCGATACAGGATTGGGAGACAAACAAAATGAAAAATTCTTCAGCTATTATTATCTTCATGGCGATGCAACGCTGGATAAATCATTAAAAAATAGTGGGTTTGACAGAAGTGATATCACCGATGTCATCCTTACACACCTGCATTTCGATCATTGTGGTGGCGCTATCGCCCGCCAAGGTGAACAACTCGTTCCGGCTTTTAAAAATGCTCATTTTTGGAGCAATAGCGACCATTGGTCTTGGGCTACCGATCCTAATCCACGCGAAAAAGCTTCTTTCTTAAAAGAGAACATTTTACCAATACAAGAGAGTGGGCAATTAAAATTTGTCGAAGATCACCAAAATCCTTTCGGAAGCAATATTGCTATCCGTTATGCACACGGTCATACAGAAGCGATGATGCTGCCTCAGATACTGTATAAAGGCAAAACGATCCTCTATATGGCGGATCTATTGCCATCGGTGGGACATATCCCCATTCCTTATGTTATGAGCTATGATGTTAGACCTCTCGTGACCATGGAGGAACGCAACAGCTATTGGAATGAGATCGTCGATAATGAATACATCTTATTTTTCGAACACGATCCGATACATGAATGCTGTACACTTCAGCGTACTGAAAAAGGTATTCGGGTAAAGGATATTTTCAAACTGAGCGACATTTAGCTGAGACGTTTATAGAAGATGAAATAGGATATAAAAAGAATATACAAAAAAGGCTACTTTAAAGTAGCCTTTTTTGTATCGAATATATTTTAAAACCTAAAGCCCAAAGCCCAGTAATTTTCAAAAAACCATATTTGTTGAGAGGCTTTATCTACGCCTCTTCTTCCAGTTGTACGAATGTTTGTTAAATCAGTCCAGCCCGTTTTGAAATTCCCCTGAAGATAGAGTCCTTTATAAAAACGGTAGTGCAAACCAACTTTTGCCGAAGCGCCATACCCTGCAATGTTCCAAAAATGGTTGGCTCCTTCACCAAAAAGATGTACGTCGGAACGAGGAATCAATAAGCCTACATCCACACCCGATTCCATCGTCAATACCTGTTGACCCTTGCGGTTATTGATGATGTCGTCATAACGCTCTAGCCCTACTGAGGCAAAGTTATAGCCATCGGTGTGTTCAAATGTCAGCATGGCGGAGTCTACAGTAATCAATTCACCGTTATATTGACCAGCGCGATTTCCTGTCGGAATACCAGGGTTAGAAATCTCTTCACCGATAAAACCCGAAATTTTCACCTGTTGCGGAATATCGACCACATATTTCATATGGTCCCATCCCAATGAAATGGAATAATTATCCTTGATATAATAACCAAAGTGCAGATTAAATTGCGGAATAGTCAGTCTGCTTGGATCAAAATACGTTGAACCAAATTTAGTTGGCCTGTCACCCGCTTTTACATCATGCAGAATAAAATCATAATTAGGTCCCGTAAAATGAATATCTGATTTCGCGTAAGAAGAGAAGTTGTACCCCCAAAAGAAGAAGAATTTGCCCTTGTTACTCTCTGTTCTCAAATTTTTCGGTTTGAAAATGCTTTTTCCTATCTCAGGATTTTCTTGGGCAAATAAGGCAGAAACACTTAGTGCAAGTGCTCCAATCGTTAAAAATATTTTTCTCATATCGGTGCTAAAAACGTTGGGCAAAAGTACCGGCATTCTATTTTATAAGCAAATAAAAACAGTGGAAATTGGTAAAATATGACGAAGATCACAGAAATGTCATTCGATTTAAAAAACAAACCTTCTTGACTTCTCAAGCACCGAGAGCAGTTAAAGCAAACTAGCAAGTTCTTTCTGTCGAATAACATCAGACACTTTCAAAAAAAAGCTGCTTCCCATTTCCAGGAAAGCAGCTTTTCATTTTATTTCTAAAGAATTATTATCCTTGATTTTTGCGGATGATATTCAAAGCTCCACCGGCTTTAAACCACTCGATTTGTTGCGCATTGTAGGTATGATTCGCCAAAATCTCTTCCGAAGTACCATCAGCATGATGTAACACAAGCGTTAATGGTTTACCTGGAGCAAATTCTGTCAGACCGATAATATCAATGGTATCATTCTCCTGAATCTTGTTATAATCGTCTTTATTTGCAAACGTTAATCCCAACATACCTTGTTTTTTCAGGTTTGTTTCGTGAATACGGGCAAAAGACTTAACTAAAACAGCACGAACACCTAAATGACGAGGTTCCATCGCAGCATGCTCGCGGGAAGAACCTTCACCGTAGTTTTCATCACCGACCACAATTGAACCAATACCGTGTGCTTTATAGTCCCGCTGTGTTGCAGGAACAGGACCATATTCGCCTGTAAGTTGATTTTTAACGCTATCAGTCTTCTCATTGAAGAAATTCAAGGCGCCAATCAACATGTTATTTGAGATATTATCCAAGTGACCACGGTATTTCAACCAAGGACCAGCCATAGAAATATGGTCAGTAGTACATTTACCTTTCGCCTTAATCAATAGTTTCAACCCTTTCAAATCTGTACCTTCCCATGGAGCAAAAGGCTCCAACAATTGAAGACGATCAGAAGTAGGTGCTACATCAACCACCACCGAACTACCATCAGCAGCTGGCGCTTGGTACCCTGGGTCATCTACCGCAAATCCCTTTGTTGGCAACTCATCCCCCACAGGTGGATCCAGCTTCACTTGTTCACCCTTGTTGTTTATCAAGGTATCAGTTACCGGATTGAAACCCAAATCACCAGAAATTGCAATTGCAGCTACCAATTCTGGCGATGCAACAAATGCATAGGTATTTGGATTACCATCTGCACGTTTTGCAAAGTTACGATTGAAAGAATGAACGATTGTATTTTTCTCTTGTTTATCGGCCCCTACACGATCCCACATACCGATACATGGACCACATGCATTTGTAAAAATTGTCGCATTGAGATCTTCAAAAGTTTTCAGCAAACCATCGCGATCAGCCGTAAAACGCACTTGCTCTGACCCTGGATTAATACCGAATTCAGCTTTTGTGATAAGCCCTTTATCAACAGCCTGTCTTGCAATAGAAGCCGCACGTGACAAGTCTTCATAGGAAGAGTTTGTACATGAACCGATCAATCCCCATTCAACTTGCAGAGGCCAGCCATTTTTCGTTGCTTCTTCACGCATGCGTGAAACCGGAGTATACAAATCTGGCGTAAAAGGACCGTTTAGAGAAGGCTCTAATTCAGACAGATTGATTTCAATTAACTGATCAAAATATTGTTCTGGGTCAGCATAGACCTCAGCATCCGCAGTCAAATGCTGTTTTATAGCATTGGCCGCATCAGCTACTTCGGCACGACCCGTAGCGCGCAGATAACGTTCCATCGATTCGTCATAACCGAAAGTTGAGGTTGTTGCACCAATTTCAGCACCCATGTTACAGATGGTTCCCTTACCTGTACACGATAGCGACTCCGCACCTTCGCCAAAATACTCGACAATGGCACCAGTTCCACCCTTTACAGTCAAAATACCCGCGACTTTGAGGATCACATCTTTTGCTGCCGCCCATCCACTCAACTTACCCGTTAATTTTACACCGATCAGTTTCGGGAATTTAAGTTCCCAAGGTAAACCTGCCATCACATCACACGCATCAGCACCACCCACACCGATCGCAACCATACCTAAACCACCGGCATTCACCGTATGCGAGTCTGTACCGATCATCATACCGCCTGGAAACGCATAGTTTTCCAAAACGACTTGGTGAATAATACCAGCTCCGGGTTTCCAAAAACCGATACCATATTTATTGGATACAGAACTCAAAAAGTTGAATACTTCAGAACTTTCGCTTTTAGCACGAGCCAAATCTTTATCCGCACCCTCTTTCGCCTGAATCAGGTGATCACAGTGTACAGTAGAAGGAACCGCTACCTTTGGACGCCCAGCTTGCATAAATTGCAATAATGCCATCTGTGCAGTTGCATCCTGCATAGCAACGCGATCTGGAGCAAAATCAACGTAAGAAACGCCACGTTTGTAATCCTCAGTAGCATTGCCATCCCAAAGGTGGGCATACAAAATTTTCTCAGATAAAGTCAAAGGTTTGTTAACCACCTGACGAGCAGCAGAAATGCGCTCATCATATTGGCTATAGACCTTTTTAATCATATCTATATCAAAAGCCATATCTCTCTAATTTATGTTGTTTAATTAAGTTACTAAACCCTATCACTAATTATTTTGTTGGAATAGGCGCAAACTTCGTTAAGTTAATGCCTTCCACAGCAGCTTTATATTCTTCAATATTCGGAATCCGGCCCAAAATCGCTGAAAGAACAACAACCGGAGTTGATGCTAATAAAGACTCCCCTTTTTTACCATCTCTGTCTTCAACGACACGTCCTTGGAATAAACGGGTTGACGTAGCCATTACCGTGTCACCTTTAGCTGCTTTCTCCTGGTTACCCATACAAAGGTTACAACCAGGACGCTCCAAATACATAATATTCTCGTATTCAGTACGCGCAGTACTTTTTGGTAAAGCATCGCTAAATTCAAATCCAGAGTACTTTTGTAAGAATTCCCAATCGCCTTCCGCTTTTAGCTCATCAATGATATTGTATGTTGGCGCTGCAACGACCAAAGGCGCTTCAAACGTAACAACACCTTTTTGCTGTTCAATGTTTTTCAACATCTTCGATACGATCTTCAAATCGTCTTTGTGAACCATACAAGAACCGACGAAACCTAAATCCACCTTTTTGTTTCCACCATAGTAAGAAAGATCGCGAATTGTATCGTGTGTATAACGTTTCGAAACATCTGCATTATTCACATCCGGGTCGGCGATCATCGGTTCTTCGATAATATCCAGATCAATAACAACTTCAGCGTAATACTTCGCATTGGTGTCTGGAGTTAAAGCAGGCTTAGCACCAGATTTAATTTCCTCAATACGTTTGTTCGCTTTGTCAATTAAGCCCTGCAAAACATTGTTTTTGTTTTCCATGCCTTTATCGATCATAATCTGGATACGGTTTTTAGCGATTTCCAATGATTCGATCAGCGTATTATCCTGTGAAATACAAATAGAAGCTTTCGCTTTCATTTCTGCAGTCCAGTCTGTAAAAGTAAATGCCTGATCCGCTAAAAGCGTACCGATATGAACCTCAATAATTCGACCTTGGAACACATTTTCACCGGCAAACTGTTGCAACATCTGCGCTTGTGTCGCATGAACCACATCACGGAAATCCATGTGTTCTTTCATACTGCCTTTAAACGTAACTTTGACCGATTCAGGAATTGGCATAGAAGCTTCACCTGTCGCTAAAGCTAGCGCCACCGTACCGGAGTCAGCACCAAAAGCAACACCTTTAGACATACGGGTATGTGAATCACCTCCGATAATGATTGCCCACTCATCGATGGTAATATCATTTAATACCTTATGAATAACGTCTGTCATCGAATGGTACACCCCTTGAGGGTCGCGTGCAGTGATCAATCCAAAATCATTCATAAATTTCATCAATTTAGGAATATTGGCTTGTGCTTTTTTATCCCATACCGATGCAGTATGACAACCTGATTGATAAGCCCCATCTACTGTAGGCGAAATTACTGTAGCAGCCATCGCTTCTAATTCCTGCGCAGTCATCAAACCTGTCGTATCTTGCGAGCCAACGATATTCACCTTCACACGCACGTCAGAACCAGCATGTAATACCTTACCTGGCGTTACACCTACCGCATTTTTATTGAAGATTTTCTCCACTGCCGTTAGACCCTGGCCTTCAATTGTAATTTCTTTTGAAGGGGCAAATACTGCTGGCGCTTGAATACCTAAAGTTTCCGCTGCAAAAGTTTGGATCTTTTTACCAAAGACAATAGCATAAGAACCACCTGCTTTAATAAATTCCATTTTTTGAGGAGTCAAAGCTTTCGAAATATCGATTAGCTCCTGCTCGCCGTTATATAATTTTTTAGTCTTGGTATTAATTGTTAAGACAGTACCTGTAGCAACAGAATAAGCTTCTTCAAGAATTGGCTCGTTTTTCTCATTACGG
This sequence comes from Sphingobacterium sp. UBA2610, assembly GCF_002339225.1. Lineage (NCBI taxonomy): Bacteria > Pseudomonadati > Bacteroidota > Sphingobacteriia > Sphingobacteriales > Sphingobacteriaceae > Sphingobacterium > Sphingobacterium sp. UBA2610. The sequence continues at coordinate 49,128 of NZ_DDKA01000010.1, read as the reverse complement.
ATTACGTTACCATTTTCATCCACTTTCTTCACCCAGTTTTTAAGGTCTATACCGATACCTCCGGTCACGTCCACTGTTGTCAAGAAAATTGGTGAGATACCATTCGTACCACCAACAATTGGTGCAATGTTGACAAAAGGAACGTAAGGGCTCGCTTGTTTACCGGTCCATAGTGCAACGTTGTTTACACCCGACATACGAGATGACCCCACTCCCATTGTTCCTTTCTCAGCGATTAACATAACGCTTTTACCAGGGTGTTGCGCCTGTAATTCAACGATCTGTTGCTGTGCTTCAGGTGTGATCATACATTTTCCATGTAATTCACGATCTGAACGCGAGTGTGCCTGGTTACCTGGCGACAATAAATCTGTCGAGATATCACCTTCACCAGCGATAAAAGTAACCACTTGAATTTCCTCAGCAACCTCAGGCAGTTTCGTAAAAAACTCTGCTTTTGCATAGCTTTCTAAAATATCTTTCGCAACTTCATTGCCTTGCTCAAAAGCTTCTTTCAAACGAGCAGTATCTGCGTCGTATAAGAAAACTTGTGTTTTAAGAACCTCAGCCGCCTGTTTTGCAATAGCTAGGTCTGTGCCCAAAGCCAGGTCCAATAAGACCCTGATCGAAGGACCACCCTTCATATGTGACAACAATTCAAAAGCAAAATCAGGTGTAATTTCAGCAACAACTGATTGACCCAAAATAATTTCCTTCAGAAATTGTGCTTTAACACCCGCTGCAGGCGTAGTACCCGGCAACGTGTTGTAAATAAACAATCTTAAAGATTCAGCTCTATTTTCATTGTTTAAATCTTTAATCTGAGCAATTACCTCACTTAGTAATTCTGCTCCATCAATAGGCTTAGGATGTAATCCTTGGCCTTCTCGTTCTACAACCTCTTGTACGTAATCGTTGTAAATACTCATAGATATCTATCTTTCTATTTTATGGGCAGCATAAAAACACATTATCTTTCTACGCCACCATGTCTGTTATATAATTAAGCTAATACGCCATCTATCGGGTCCCCCTAACAAATCACAAATTAACCCTTCCACTTCATGTTTTGAAGTTGATTCATTTGTCGTAAATCAACTTGTATGACTAATTACAAAAATAGTGAAAATCCAACTTTAAACGCATGCATTCCATTTATTTAAATCAATTTGGAATTGTTCTAAACAGAACTTATGCAATCCCGCTATCTTTCTTTGCAATCCACTATTTTGCATTTATTTCTTTCAAAAAAAAAGGTGATTTATATTATCAAATCACCTTTTCCTTTTATATACTTTCTACAGTTATATCAATGTCTTTTAATGCTTTCACAGTTTCCAAAGGATCTGTCGCGTTGAAGACAAATGAACCTGCCACCAAAACATCTGCTCCCGCTTTCAATAACTGTGCTGCATTCGCAGTCGTTACTCCCCCATCGATTTCAATCAGCAGTCCATCATTCACGCCTTGTGCCATCGTCCTTAGTTCCTGCACCTTGGCGTAGGTATTCGGAATAAATTTCTGACCACCGAACCCTGGATTAACAGACATAATACACACCAAGTCTAAATCTGCAAGAACATCTTTTAATAGAGCAACCGGTGTATGTGGATTCAATGCGACACCAGCTTTACATCCCAATTCTTTTATAGCAGCTATTGTACGATGCAAATGTGTACATGCTTCGTAATGCACTGTAATGATCTCAGCACCCGAATCTTTACATACTTGCAGATAACGATCGGGGTCAACAATCATCAAATGTACATCCAAAGGTTTAGCAGCATGTTTTGCAATAGCCTGCATAACTGGAAATCCAAAAGAGATATTTGGAACGAAAACCCCGTCCATAATATCAATATGAAACCAATCTGCCTCACTGTTGTTTACCATGATGATATCATCGTATAATTTTGCAAAGTCTGCAGCAAGAACGGATGGTGCAATTAGATGTGATTTTGTTGACATGTTGTATTTTTTTTGCAAAGATAACAAGTATTTTTTGTTCATCACAGCATTTACCCGATTTAATACCTACAAACGACAATTGGCAGAAGCTGCAGAAAATAAATTATAACTACATTTGTATATTAACATTATATTAAAAATATAGCTCACAGTGGGAAGACTAAAAATAAAGTACAAAAGAGAATTAAATACAACGGAGAACCTCGTCCGAAAAATTGGATTAATACTTATCACTATTATTCTGATCTGTATATTCCTTCCCAAACAGCCTCGTTTTCGCTATGAATTCCAAAAGGGAAAAGTATGGAATCATGAGAATCTGATATCACCTTATAATTTTGCCATATTAAAAACGCAGGAAGAATTGAATGCGGACAAGAAAAGTATCTTGAACACGATTCAACCGATTTATAATGCCAATACGACGACAAGCAAAGAGCAAATTGATCAGTTCAATACCGATCTGGCCGAAAAATGGCAAAGCAGCAAGCTGGATACAACACATGAGAATATTGCGGATTATAGAAATGCCGGCAATGCCATCTTAAGCCATCTCTATGGCAAAGGCATCCTTTCATTGAACAATCGGTTTCAGAACCGCAGCAATGACAAATCTCCAGCTTCCAAGCATTACAATTTCACACTGATCCAGGACAAAGTTGCCAGTCAAAAAAACACGGCTGACTGTTACACCATCGAAAGCTCTTATGGGTATATGGATGAGATCATGCCCAAATTGACCAAAATAAAACAAAAGAGCTGGCTCGAGGAGACTTTAAAAAACTATATTACCATTAACTATATTTATAACGACCAGCAGACGGAAGCCTTGGAACAGAATGCCATTGCTAATATTTCAGCGACACGGGGTGTAGTCCAAAAAGGCGAACTGATCGCCGAAAAAGAAAAAATAATTTCCAATGAAACTTACCAGAAACTCGAATCGCTCCGGAAGGTATACGAAGATGAAGGCAAGATCAGTGGTAATCAAAATTATGTGACATTAGGGCAATTTCTAATCATCTCGCTCGCCCTTTCAATTCTAATGGTTTTCCTTTTTCTTTTCCGCAAAGACATCTATTTCAACAACAGATTGCTGGTCATTATCATGATTGTCATTATAGGTATGCTCGGCGTCCTATCCTGGGCCATTAAAATCAAGATACCGAATCTCTATTATATGCCGTTTTGTGCCGTCCCCATTATTATTCGTATTCTATTTGATACGCGTGTGGCGCTAAATATCCATCTGTTGATGGTGCTGCTGGCGGGTCTTTTTGTACCAAATAGTTTTGAGTTTGTCTTCCTGCAATTTATGGCGGGCATCGTTGCGATCTATAGTATTAAAACATTGGTCAAACGGGAGCAGCTGTTCATTTCCTCGGCTATCATCCTCGGCACCTATTGGATTGCTTATATCGGCTTGGTCGTCACCAGAAACGGATCAATAGACACCATTTACTGGTCTGACCTTCTTCCCTTTTTCGTAAGCGTCATGATCACCTTATTGGCTTATCCGATGATCTATGCATTCGAAAAGTTGTTTGGCATTGTCTCTGATCTCACACTCATGGAACTTACCAATAGTAATTCCAAATTATTGCGGGAACTTTCTTTTAAAGCTCCGGGAACCTTTCAGCACTCCCTACAGGTGGCTAATCTAGCGGAAGCCGCTATCTACAAAATCGGCGGGAATCCACTGTTGGTCCGCGCCGGAGCCCTATACCACGATATCGGAAAATTGACAAACCCTCAATTTTTCATCGAGAATCAGAAGACAGAAAAAAATCCGCATGACGAGCTTTCACCGGAACAAAGTGCGCAGATTATTATATCACATGTCATCAAAGGGATCGATATTGCCAAAAAACATCAATTGCCCGACGTGATCCTTGATTTTATCCGCACACACCACGGAACGACGCGTGTTGACTATTTTTATAACGTTTTTGTCAAGAACAATCCCGACAAACTGGTGGATGAGTCTTTATTTACCTACCCCGGCCCTATTCCTTTTTCAAAGGAAACAGCCGTACTCATGATGGCAGATTCGGTCGAAGCCGCATCCCGTGCGTTAAAAGAACCATCGGAAGAATCTATCAATAATCTTGTCGATAAGATTATTGAACATAAATTGATGCGGGGACAGTTCAATAATAGTAACATTACGCTAAAAGATATCACCGAATCGGCAGTTATTTTTAAGGCAATGCTCAAAAGCATCTACCATGTTCGGGTAGATTACGATTTAAGCAAAAAAACAATGTAGTTTTAATTGTCAAACAACAAATTGAATTTCAAACGCTTATTGCAACGTTACATTTTTTTTGCATTTTTTTTATTATTTAGACTTTGCAGAATCAAATAATTGCCTTATGTTTGCAATGTCAAAACGAGGAAGGGTGCCTGAGTGGCCGAAAGGAACAGTTTGCTAAACTGTCGTACTGGAAACGGTACCGCGGGTTCGAATCCCGCCTCTTCCGCAGACAACAGCGCTTTCAGAGAAATCAGAAAGCGCTTTTTTTGTTTCTGGCGCCAAGGCAGCACCAAAAACAGCACCTTGTTTAAAACCCAGCAGAAAGCGGTTCATGAGAACAAGACAGTTCAAGAACACCAGGGCTGACGTCCTCGGGTTGTGTTCGTATTGTGTTCGTACCACCTTCGGAGATGAACAATCTGGCGACAATTATTGACCTAATTCCGACCAGATAATTCCTGTACAGAGTCTGGTCGGAATCAGGTCAGCATTTGTACAATATCTGTATCGCATCCGAATAAGGTACGAAGCAGGTACGAACAAAAGGCAAGTTACATTCCTGAACATCGTTGTATAGTCTTTAGGCCCCAATAAGTATTGCAAATATTTTATCAATTTATTACATTGTGTTTGATTTTCATAACGCTATTAGATTGTTAAAAGCAATTTGTTCAACTTTGGCAATATGAAACAGCTTAAAAGAACAGGTCATCTACAAATTCCCTTCGGTACGCTCGAACTTGTGCTCCTGACAGATGGTTATTTTACATTAGAAACATTACAGCCTACCCTTGCCCCAAAAATACCGTCTCAACTAGTCGAAATGGAACTGCAAAGGCTTTCACTTTCAACAAAGATCTACCAAGCACCCATCATCATCATGCTGATTAAACAACAGAATCGATACATACTCATTGATACTGGTGAGGGACATTATGACACCGACAAAGCCGGAAATTTAATGGAAAGTCTGCTTTTAGCGAATATTGACTGTAATAAGATAACAGATATTCTCATTACGCACGCACATCGCGACCATATCGGTGGCATATTGGATTCCGATGGTTCACCCAATTATCCAAACGCAACATACTACATGGCTAAACCCGAATTTGAGTTCTGGATGTCAGATCGTCCTGATTTTTCGAAAAGCGAAAATCCAGAAATTGCTCAAGCTAGCATCGATTTAATACGAAAAACACTCGTTGCTATTGAGGTCAAATTACAGCTATTTGAACCGGGCGATCAACTATTTACCTGCATTCATACAGAATCAGCAGCTGGGCATACCCCAGGACATATCATCTATACAATAAAATCCGACAATAGAGCAATTACAAATCTTGTTGATCTGATACATTCACCGATCCTAGTTTCCCAGCCTCATTGGGGAACTCAATGGGATATTGACTTCGATCGTGCTGTGGATACACGGATAAAAATACTTGATCGCTGTTATCAACAACAGACACTTGTGCTCACATCTCATATGCCTTGGCCGGGGATAGGCTTCATTGGTAGAAAAAACAACGGTAAAGAATTGGAGTGGATTCCTAAAAACAGCATTAACTAAAATGTCTTTTCCAAAAGACACACAGCAGATAAATAATCTCCTTCAATTCCTGAAATATTCAAAATGCTCTCTTTCATAATTTTTGTTTTTCATCATATCCAATTTTTTGTAGCAAATGACTCAAGGATTATAAAATATCGTTTCTGGCACTATACAAAAAAATACCTGAAACCAGTGATAAGGGGTATGGGCCAATTCAGCTATTTTTGTAGGAAAGAAGAGTGAAAAATGAAAAAGTTAATTGGATGCTATTTTATTATTTTAAGCATCGGACCACTTTGCTTAAAAGCGCAGGAAAATTTAAAGTTTGACGATAATTTCAACGTTTGGAACATACAGAAGGGCCAGTCAGCAACTGTTTTTGCAGCCAAAGCTTACGTCCGTGCTCAACCCAGTCTAAAGGCAGCAATCGTAGATTCTTTATCCGTCGGAAATGTCGTTACGATCAATAGTAATCCCATCAAAGGAAATACACTAAAAAATTTTTATGCTCCTTGGTATGAGATAAGTTATTCCGACGGTAACAGCAAAAAGAATGGATTTATTTGGCTTGGACTATTAGCGCTCGGAAAACAGACCGCATCAGACGGCTCGCAATATATTTACGGTTTTGAACGTTTCACCAAAGGTATCAACGAACAGGAACAGGATCATTTCTCAACCGGGGTAAAGCTTATCGACGCAAATGGAAATTTTCTAGCTGAACACACCTTCCCTTTCGCCTATTCAAAACAAACCTTCTCCCAAAGTAAATTGCTGCCAGCAATGGGGCTGCAAAATGTCAAACACATCATCCGCATTGAATTTCTGGGCGAAGCTTGTGGCATACCCTCTGAATATAACTATGTGGCCTGGACGGGACGGCAGCTGGTTGATCTTCCTAGCCGATATTCGGTTAGTGATGCTGGTGTGTTCTATTACGATGAAAAGATTCTTTTCCCTTCCGAACACGGAAAAAATAATCAGATTATCTATAAATACATTGAAGAGGGAGAAGTTATCGACGATAATGCGGAAAATCCAAATTTTAGGGTCACAAAAAAGAGTGAAGAATTTCTATGGAACGGCATTGGCTTTGAAAAGCTTTCGAAAGCTAAATAGTATTTTAAACAGATTTCAATATACTGAATACATACAAGAATTAATAAATGGAAGAAAAGAATATATATGATTTGTTCTACAGCGGACAACTAGACCTCTTTATTATTGAAGGAGAAAATCAACTACGACAAAACGATCAAGATGTGACGCTTTGGACACACCTCGCCATCGCCTACCACGATCAGCTATTTTATGAGGGCCACGAAGCTATTTTCGATGTGATTCAGGAAAAAATGATTCCCTATTTTCAAAAAGCATTGGCCATCGAACCTAATAATGAAACGACTCTATATCATATACTGAATTATGTTTTAGACAATCAAGCAACACTAGCGCAAATTGGTCGGCCAAAATCCCATATTACCGAAGACAATAAAGGTTTATTTATCGAATATGCAAAAAAATTAATCGCTTCCCCGAATATGTCCGGATATGGTCACAATTATTTAACCAATATCTACGAAGGGCTCCAGGATGATACAGCGTTGCTCCCAGCTTTGGAGGCGAGTATTGATTTCGTTAAAGAAACATTCAAGGATGAACGAGAAACCTCTGATCATAATTTTTCCCTCTTTTGGATAAAGAAAATATATCTGCTCGACCGTACAAAACAGATCAACACATCCAATATTTTAGCTTTAATGGAAGCAGATTTTAAGCATTTCATCAGCAGCAACGAAATGAATTATGTGGATCTTGCTGAAATTGCTTACGAAAACAAAGCAATCGACCTAGCATTGCAGATTTTACTTAAGCTCATCAAAGGGGAAAACTCAGCCGTGCATATCCATCAGGAGCTGGTTAAATGGCATACTCGATTTGAAGAATTGATTGCCGAGGGGTATGAGCACCCTGAGGTCTTCTACTATCAGCTTATCATTGAGCGTAATTACTCGGAAGAAATCGGAATCCCCCTTGACTATTATTATCTCCATGCACTCAAATTGATCGACGCCTATCCTGACTCTTACGTCGGTTACCATTTTGCGGCAGCCTATCTCTATGACGAGGGACAGTATGCTGCTGCTATTCCATATCTGACTATGGTAGGCGAACGGAAATGGAACGCAACATCCTGGCGACGTCTAGTTGAATGCACTTTTAAAGCCAATGGAACAGTTTACGATCAGGTCCCTACTTTCAATGACCTTCCCCGTGAATGTTACAATGAAGCTGTTATGCTATCTGATTTCATTCACTCCCTGGACAACTTAACCGCAGTCGATCAGTCTGCACTACAATTGCTCGTCCTCGGACTTTACCGTCAAGCCTACGATGCCTTCAAGGACTATTTTGAACAAAATAAATACGAAAGTGACTATTTTGGAGGCAGTCACAATAGGGCCATGAATTGCAATAATCTAGCTTTAGCTTATAAAGAAGCCGGTGAATTGGAAACCTGTTACGCTATCGCAACCGAAGGATTAAGCTATTCCGACTTTGAAGAACTTCATTTCACCCGAGCCGATACCTTGTCAGCCTTGGAAGATTACGTACGTCTCGAGCAAGTACTTCAACAGTACTTTGACACCTATCAGATCTCGTTGGAAGCCACTCTTGCGCAGCAAGAATTTACTTCAGAAGAAGACGAAGAGGACGAAGAAACGGAGTCTGCCATATTTCCTCCTTGTTACCGCATGCTTATGCATCAAATCGACGTCGAATATCAACTGGGTCGTACAGCGGACATTCAATCCCGGGCGCAACAGCTTCTGGAGTTTATTTACAAATTCTATATTGATCATCCCAATTTAGACGAATATCACTACCGTGACTTTGAAGCGTCAAAGAATGGGATCGAGCATATTATCTATCAGATAACCGAACAGGATAATTTAGCGCAACGCATCTCTTATTACGAACAAATGGCTAAACAATATCCACACGAGGCTCAGCCTCAATATGTGTTGATGCAGCTATATAATGAAAAGAGCAACTACAAAGCCATGAACATCGCTGCGCAGAAATATCTTAAAAATAAACCGGAATTTATTATCGACAATTTCGACAAGGCAAAAACACTCTATCTCATCATTAAAAGCCATTATTACCTTATGGAATTTAGTGCAGGTAAGGAAACATTCCAAAAGCATGATAACTGGGTCCAATCGATCATGGAGCCTAATGACTATGTTCTTTGGTTAAAATTCGGCATTGAACTTTTGGCCGAAAACGGAGCTATAAACGAAGTAGATAAATACGTCAAAGTTTTCAACGGTATTTATGCCCAACACGATTGGGGTTATGACGATGACGTCGAATCGGTTAAATTAGCAGAAGCACATGTGAACTATAAAACTGGGAATCTGAAAAAAGCACACAGCTTACTTGATGAAGTGCTTTCCTATTCGGATCACTCTCCTCTGGCTGATGAATATAAATGTACCTGGAAAAAGCCAGGCTTCTTCTCTGGTTTTAAATTTTAAGTACTTCTTTTGCTTAAAAAAAGAAAGAATTCCAAACGTCGCTCCATGTTATTCGGCCCTCAGAACCCAAATAACATGGAGCGAATAAAAAAGTCCTTAATGCCAAAAAAAGTTAAAAAGGAAGCAGATTCTGCCCAAAACGACTATATTTGAACTGACATGGCAATTAAGCGACTTATACTACTTTTTTTAACCTTAGGTTTTCTGTTAAGTGCACCCGGCGCTTTTGCCTGCCATAAAATGAATGCACACAGCAGTCACACCCAAGATGATGCTACCACTGACAAAAAGGACCATTGTTGTGCAAAATTTAAATCTTCCAAAAAAAAGGCTTTCTGTAAACATCATAAAGCCTGTAAAAATTGTAATTGTCAATGTGCTTATAGTTGTACGATTTTGGCAATTTCCAACCCTCTTGAAAAAGGTCATGAACTTTGCGGTATAGCCATCAAAAAAAATTATAAACCCATAGCGCCAACATTTATTTCTGAAGGATATTTCTGTCCCTGGGTTCCACCAAAAATAAGTTAATTCTCGTATTGATCATTTATCAATCATTTTTGATTACTTATTTTTATATATTCTTTTATCTAATCATATGAAAATCCAACACTATATCATAACAGGGGCTTTAGTGCTATCCTCTTTGACAAACTATGCACAAGACAACAACACCGTGAACAACAATGTTAAAATTGCCGGGAACTGCGGTATGTGTAAAAAAACAATAGAAAATGCAGGAGCCGCCGCTCAGGCGAAAGTTGAATGGAATGAAGACAACCAAACAGCGACAATAGCCTATGATGCAAAGAAAACGTCCTTAGATGCTGTATTGAAAAGTATCGCTGGAGCAGGCTACGACAATGAAAAATACCTTGCTGCCGAAGACACCTATGCTAAGCTACACACTTGCTGTCAATACGAAAGGAATTTAGCTCCTCCAGCTTCAGACGCCCCCCAAGATGCAACCATTGCAGCGGTAGCTTCAGTAGATAACATCAGCAACGCAAGCAATTTTCAAAAGATCTATGACCAATATTTTCTGCTTAAAGATGCGCTTGTAGCAGCGGATGGTAAACGAGCTGCAGGCCTCGCAAACGATCTTGCCGATGCTATCGCCAAGGTCAAAACTGCTGATCTAACGCAAGCGGAACAGGACGTCTGGAAAACCAAAACAGCATCACTCAAAGCCATTGTAAAGAGCCTACAACAGGCCAAGGATATCAGCAAACAACGAGAATCCTTCGCAATTTTGTCAGAAGATATCTATAGTTTGTCCAAAAACTCAAAACCATCTTCTGCTGTTTATTATCAAAAGTGCCCGATGTTCAATAAAGGTAAAGGTGCCACTTGGTTAAGCCGTCATAAAGAAATCAAAAATCCTTACTATGGCGCAAAGATGCTAACCTGTGGTAGCACAATTCAAACGCTTTAACAAATAACGTCAGTTAATCGACTCTTAAAAGGTTTATCTCGTCGGGAGATAAACCTTTTTTTGTAATTGCTGCCGCAATGATCGATTTTTTATAAACCAAAATAGTATATTTAATATCAGCAGAAATAGGTTCGCTTAAATGACAATATGCGTATATTATAAAACAAGGTTCGATTCATGGAAAAAGTAATTATTACAGGTGGTGCCGGAGCTATAGGTCTTCATTTAACAAAACTATTGGTTGCCAATTTCTATGAAGTTATTATTTTTACTAGAAATCCGAAATCCCATCCCGCACAGCCGAATGTCAGATACGTACAATGGGATCCCTATAAGCAAGAGATAGATGCCAAATCAATTCAGGAGGCCGATTATATCATCAACCTGGCAGGCGCAAACCTCAATGCCAAACGCTGGACAAAAACATATCAGCAAGAAATTATCGCCAGCCGGGTCGAAAGTGGGAAACTGCTCTACCAAAGTCTTAAACAACTACCTAATCAGGTAAAAGCAGTTATATCTGCCTCCGCTATAGGCTGGTATGGAACTGACGATCCCTACCAAAAAAGACCTTTTACAGAAGGAGACCCACAAGGGGGCAATTTTCTATCCTGGGTTTGCAACCTCTGGGAAGGAAGCGTAAAACCTATTGAAACACTGGGAAAAAGACTCGTTGTCTTCCGTTTTGGAGTCGTTATCAGTAAGGATCAGGGAATGCTAAAAGAAATCGGACGCTTCCTACCCTTCCGTTCAGTTCCGATATTGGGTTCTGGCAAACAGATGCTCAGCTGGATCCATATGGATGATCTCTGCCGCATGCTGTTATTTGGTATACAAAATAATACCATAGCCGGGATTTATAATGCCTGCTCGTCCGAACCGCTTCCGCTTGCCGAGTTTACCAAAAGAATAGCGAAACGTCAATACGGTCCATTCTACATACCCCTCCCAGTCCCATCACTGATGATTAAGCTGATGCTCGGAAAAAAAGGAGAGGAAATGGTACTCAATGGGACATGGGTGAGCAACAAAAAGATTGTTCAGGAGAAATTCCCTTTTAAATATCCCCTTTTGGACAATAATTGTATAGATAATTTACATATCGATTAATTGTTAATTCGCGTTAATTTCCGCCCTTTTTGGGACAAAATCCGTATATTTGCGGCTTATGAAGATTTTTAGATATGGCGCAAAGGGCTCCGAAAAAGCGGGAGTCATTTTAAACGAAAAGAAATATGATGTTTCGGAAGGAAATTTTCAATATGACCGCGATTTCTTTGCGGATATTGCAAATTTGGAAAAACTTCAAGCATATATAATTGAAAAAGGCGACAAGCTTAAAGAGATAGCCGACGACGAGCGTATTGGTACACCATTGGAAGCTCCTTCCAAAATACTTTGTGTAGGACTTAATTTCGATGATCACGTCAAAGAGACCAAATTACAACAAGCTTCCGAGCCTATTGTATTTATGAAATCTGTATCTGCATTCAATGGCCCTTTTGATGGAATTACCCTTCCGAAGTTCTCTGTAAAATCTGATTGGGAAACCGAATTTGCCATTGTAATTGGAAAAAAAGCTTCTTATGTTACTGAAGAAGAAGCTTTGGACCATGTGTTTGGCTACGTGCTACACAACGATGTGACAGAGCGTGAATTTCAAATCGAGCGTGGCGGAACCTGGGACAAAGGTAAAGGATGTGACACGTTCGCCCCTATTGGTCCGTTTATAGCAACCAAAGATGAAATCACAGATATCGATAACTTAAGAATATGGCTTAAACTTAATGGTGAAATCATGCAAGACGGCAATACAAGTGATTTTATCTATCGTGTGCCCAAATTGATCTCTTATTTAAGTCACTTTATGAGCTTACTTCCTGGCGATATCATTTCCACAGGATCGCCTGCAGGATCTGGCATGGGCAAATCTCCACAAAGATTCCTGAAAGATGGCGATGTCATCGAATATGGTATTGATGGACTTGGATCGGCAAAACAAGTGATTTCAGCTTATCAAGGTTTATAAAAAATAGATATCTGGGTTCTTTCATTCTTTTTCAGTCTGAAAGAGCCCATTTTCTTTCACTTGATTTTATTTTATCCCCGGCATTTGTGTACATTTATATCAACATCATCCATTTGTCCAACTAAAATTGCTAAATCCCTACAGGGTCAATGATTCAACTAAACAACATATCCAAATCTTTTGCGGTAAAAGCGACACGTATTGATGCTTTAAAAGACGTCTCACTGTCTATTGCAAAAGGTGAAATTTTTGGTGTAATAGGCGCTTCCGGAGCGGGTAAAAGTACTTTGATTCGTTGCGTCAACCTTTTGGAAAGGCCAGACAGTGGTCAGGTAATTATAGAAAACAACGACTTGATGTCGCTGCCTGCCAGTGATCTTATGTTAAAAAGAAGGAAAATTGGTATGATTTTCCAACACTTCAATTTGCTATCATCACGAACAGTTTATGGAAACATATCCTTCCCGCTCGAACTTGAGGGCAAATCTAAAGAATTTATCAGCGGAAAAGTGTTGGAGCTATTACGTTTGGTTGGGTTGGAAGACAAAGCCGACGTGTACCCTGCAAATCTTTCAGGAGGCCAAAAACAACGCGTTGCCATCGCGCGTGCATTAGCCAATGATCCTTACATTCTACTTTGCGATGAGGCTACAAGTGCCTTAGACCCAGCAACCACAAAATCTATCCTCAAACTGCTAAAAAAAATCAATAAGCAGCTTGATCTTACGATATTATTGATTACGCACGAGATGGATGTCATAAAAAGTATTTGCGATCAGGTTGCCGTATTAGACCACGGAAAATTGATTGAAACTGGTCCGGTAGAATCAATATTCGCCAATCCTCAGGAAACAACAACCAAAAACTTTATTCAGTCTTCACTTGAAGTTGAAATTCCACTAAGTTTTCAGGAACGCTTGAAAAGCGCTGGAAACCCACTCGTAGAAATCTATCTAACTTCAAATGAAGAATCCATCCCATTTATACAACATTTGGAACAACAATTTCAAGTCAAGACAAATATCATCACCGCTCAAATAGATTATATTGGCGAAATGAAATTTGGTGTTATATTAGCCGAACTATCGGGTGAAAAAGAAAATGTTATGCATAGTCTATCTTTCTTAAAAGAAAAGCATTCACAAACTAAAATCTTAGGCTATGTCTGATCAGGTATTTAATCTTCTGCTATCGGGTACTTTAGAAACCCTAACCATGACTTTCTTATCAGGTTTCTTTGGTTTTGTACTGGGTCTTCCACTCGGGATTTACCTGTTCTTGACCCGCAAACATCAACTGCTTGAAAACAAAGCCATGCACCAACTTGTTTCATTGCTAGTGAATGTGTTTAGGTCTATCCCCTTTATTATACTTATCGTATGGATGATTCCGTTTACACGCAACCTTGTCGGAACATCTATTGGTATGGCCGCAGCATTGGTTCCCTTGAGTATAGGTGCAGCTCCCTTTATTGCAAGACTTGTGGAAAATAGTCTTCTAGAAATTCCAAATGGCCTGATTGAGGCCTCAAGAGCAATGGGAGCAAATGCCCAACAGGTAATTTTCAAAGTTTTACTTCCTGAGGCTCTCCCCTCGCTGGTAAACAATGCAACAATTACGTTGATCACACTTGTTGGATACTCCGCGATGGGTGGCGCTGTAGGTGCCGGTGGACTTGGACAGATTGGTTATCAGTATGGTTATGTCGGATATGATACTTTTATCATGAATTCTGTTCTAATTTTATTAATTTTAATCGTATTCCTGTTACAGTATACAGGAGACTACATCTCAAAAAAAGTAAACCATCGTTAACATAAATTATATCATATGAAAAAATTGAACTATGCATTTGCGATCTTAGCCTTCAGTCTCGTATCGATTGTGGCATGCAACAACAGCGAAAAGAAAGAGAATACCCTTAAAGTCGGTGTGGTATCCGGACCAGAAAAGGAGCTTGCAGAAACGGCTAAGAAGGTTGCAAAAGAAAAGTTCAATCTTGATGTGGAGTTGGTAGCTTTCAACGACTATGTTGTGCCCAATGAAGCCCTAAATCAAGGAGATATCGATGTAAATGTATTTCAGCATCAGCCTTATTTACAGGAACAATCCAAACAACGCGGTTTTACAAAGTTAACCATCGTCGGAAACACATTTGTATTTCCGATCGTTGCCTATTCTAAAAAAATAAAAAGCATCACCGAGTTACAGCCTGGCGCCAGTATTGCCATCCCCAATGATCCTACCAATGGTGGCCGCTCACTTTTACTTCTCCAACGCGAGGGCATTATCGGCTTAAAAGAAAATGTAGGCATACAGCCTAAAGTAACAGATATAGTAAGCAACCCTAAGCAGGTTAAAATCATTGAGATGGAGGCACCACAGTTGCCGCGCGTTCTGGATGATCCTCAGGTTACAATTGCCATCATCAACAATAGTTTCGCCGCTCAGGCTGGGTTGGATCCCGAAAAACAAGGCTTATTCACAGAAGACAAAGAATCACCTTACGTTAATCTGATTGTTGCCCGTTCGGATAATAAAAACGATGAAAAGGTGCAGCAGTTTATTCAAGCGTATCAGTCACCTGAAGTGGAAGCTACCGCAAAAAAAGTCTTCAAGAATGGCGCCATTAAAGGCTGGTAAAATTTTTAAAATACAAGTGATAGCATCAGATCAATTATGCCCCTGTGGCTCTGGCAATACCTTTGGAGAATGCTGCCAACAAATTCATCGTTTCCATGCCAAAGCAACCACAGCAGAGGAATTGATGCGTGCACGTTATAGTGCTTTTGTGACACAACAGATCGATTTCCTATACGATACATTTCACCCCTCAACACGACGGTTCCAAAATAAACAGGCCATTGGGCAATGGGCGCGGGACAATAAATGGATGCAACTCGCGATCCTGAAATCTACACTCCATACGGTCGAGTTTGAAGCACATTATCTGGATCCACAGATGGAAGTTCATATTCACCATGAAAAGTCTACCTTCAAAAAACAAGGTGATTTATGGTACTACGTTGACGGGCGCTGATATAAATAGTTTGCTTGCAAGCCATTGGAAAGCATACCAGACTATCAACAACAGCTTGCAAGCAGCTTTCCGTTCCATAAAAATTCTCTTCTATGAAATAAAATGTGGTTTCAACTAAGTCCTTATTTTTGCTCATAAAAAAGCAGTCTCAACGGGGATGTCAAGACTGCTTTTCTGCAACGAATATTCGTTAGTTATTTCTATTAGATCGCCTGTTCAGTATCTTCGCGATAAGGAGCTTCTTCATCAAACTCACCCTCCCATTTAGCAACAACAACGGTTGCCAAACAATTTCCGATCACATTTACAGAGGTACGCGCCATATCCATGAGTTCATCGATACCTAAAATGGCAGCAATGACAAATGTTGGTAAACCAAACTGATCCGCTGTCGCAATCAAAATAATTAATGAAGCTCTTGGGACAGCAGCAACACCTTTGGAGGTAATCATCAATGTAAATGCAATCATCAATTGATGTCCAAACGACAAATGGATACCAGCCGCCTGAGCGACAAAGATGGCAGCCAATGATAAATAGAGTGAAGTACCATCCAAGTTAAAACTATATCCTGTCGGAATGACAAACGAAACAATCTTACGTGGCACACCAAATTTCTCCATTGCGCTCATTGCTTTCGGTAATGCCGCATCTGAACTTGTAGTGGCAAATGCAATGGAAACAGGTTCCTTAATCGCATTTATAAAACGTTTCACAGGTATCTTTAAATACAAAGCTACAGGAAGCAATACCAAGCATAAAAAGCATACTAAAGCAAAATACAGCGTCGCTAAAAGCATGAAAAGATTCTTAAGGATATCGACACCGAGATGCCCCACAGTATAGGCCATGGCAGCACCAACCCCGATAGGCGCAAAGTACATAATCATGTTCGTAAACTTAAACATCGTTTCAGACATACTCTCGGTAAAATCAACCAAGGGTTTACGCTTTTTCTCATCGACCATTGCCAGGCCAATCCCGAACAAAATTGAAAATACAACAATCTGTAAAACTTGGTTATCCGCTACAGATTTGACAATATTTTCAGGAAACAAGTCGCGTATAAAAGAAGTGAACTTGTATACAGGATGCACATGGTCCGGAAGGGTTTTGAGGATATGCTCATCCATACTTTCCTTCGGCGCAGGGAGTTCTTCATGTGGCATATGTGCAACATCAACGCCCACTCCTGCTCGAGTCAGGTTTATAGCACCTAAACCAATAAAAATAGCACATGTCGTTGCGCAAAAGAAATAAAGCATCGATTTCCATGCCATACGTCCCACCTGTTTCAAATCAGAATGCCCTGCAATTCCATATACAAGCGTAGCAAAGAGAATCGGTCCCACAATCGTCTTGACTAACTTGATAAAACCTTTACTCAAAGGTTGCAGGGAAATCGCTAGATTTGGAAAATCCAACCCGACAAATATCCCCATAATCATACAGGTCAAAATCCAAGTGGTCAAATTTTTCTTAAAGAGCGCATTTACAACCAAAACGGTAGCAACTATCCAACGGACAGCCATTAGAAATTCATGCGAAAAGCCTACAACATCAAATTCGTATAATACAGCAATGATACAAGCTAATGTAACTGTGATTAGGGTTATCAACCCTATTTTGGTTTTTAACATTTAAAAGATTTTAATGGTCAAAAGAACAAAAATAAAAAAATACTATGCTTTTGCAAATATTATTATTCCAAATAGCCAAGATTCACAACAAAATATCGATTTCGCCAAAATAGAAAGGCACAAAAAAGGCAGGAAAATTTCTTATCCTGCCTTATATTTTAACGGAACACTAAATTTATTCCGCGTGTAACCAAGCTTTTTTCGCTAATAGCTCATCGTTCGATTCACGTACATCTTCGTCATCCACACAACAATCTACAGGGCAAACCGCTGCACATTGAGGCTCATCGTGGAAACCTACACATTCCGTACATTTATCTGAAACAATATAATAGACTTCATTAGAGATCGCTTCTTGAGACTCGTTGGCATCCAGTGTAACACCATCGCCAAAATCAATAACCCCATCCAAAGCCGTCCCATCTGAGAATTTCCAAGTTACACCAGCATCGTATATTGCATTATTTGGGCATTCCGGTTCGCAAGCACCACAGTTAATGCATTCGTCTGTAATTTTAATCGCCATTTATAACCTCACAATTATGATAAATAAACTATTTTTGCATTATCAATATGAAACAAAGTCTGATTGAACAATAAGGCTAGTTGATTCACGTTGATTAATGTTAACAGCACAAATATAATACAAATTTGTGTATTCATCTTTTAAAATTTTAATATTTTGACAAAGCAACAACGAATAAATGCATTTGTAAAATTAGGCGAGCGGCTGCAAGAGCGACCTGATGATTTGATTCAAATCATTCAATTCGCCCAACATAAAAACCCCTGGTATACGCCTCAAAATGTTGAACGTGCCATTCAAGCCATTGCTGCCAATTTGACAATAGAAAAGCTGAATCACTGGTTGGCTCCTTATCCAGATCTAAATTCAACGAAAATTGTAGGATTAATTCTGGCCGGCAACATCCCCTTGGTTGGCTTCCATGATATGCTATCGGTACTGATCAGTGGCTTTAGAGCCAAAATCAAAGTCTCATCGGACGACGCAGGATTGACAAGTTATGTGCTCCGCCTCCTTAAACAAATTGACCCGTCCTTTACCGATGCCTTTGAAATTGTTGACAAACTAAAAGATTTCGATCTGGTTATAGCAACAGGTTCCAACAATAGCTCGCGTTATTTTGACTATTATTTTGGAACCAAACCACATATTATTCGTCGCAATAGAAATAGTGTTGCCATCATCGGTGGACAAGAATCTCCCGACCAGCTTGAATCACTGGGACCCGACATCTTTGATTATTTTGGGTTAGGCTGTCGCTCTGTATCAAAGTTATTCATTCCAAAAGATTATCCAATAGCACACTTCTTCGAAGGTATCGCTGCGTTTAACAACGTGACGGAACATTTTAAATATAATAACAATTACGACTACAACAAATCCATCTATCTGATCAACGGCGACAAGCATTTTGATAATGGATTTTTATTGCTAAAGGAGGATGAGCGCACAGCTTCTCCCCTTGCTGTAGTTTATTATGAAACATACGAAACACTGGCTGAAGTTGAAAATAAACTCCAATTAGCGCAAGAAAATATCCAATGTGTTGTATCAGAAATAGCTTTAAATGTGCCCTCGCCAGTATTTCGTTTTGGAGAGAGCCAATGCCCTGCTTTGGATGATTTTGCTGACGGCGTGAATACATTGGATTTTTTATTCGCAAACCAATAAGCTTCCTTTAAATTCATAGTAAATAAATTGCATTAAAAATACTAACTTTGAAATTATGTATATCATTAAAGTAAAAGGTGTCGCCAAAATCCCTGATTATGTTCAATTAAGAGATGATGCCTTCACCTTGCTGGCATATTTTAGAGTCGACCGCCCAGATAAATCACTTGATAAGATTGGATTAGGAGAAAAGGCAGAATATATCATGCAACTGGTTAAAGAAATGCCTTTTGGGCAAATTAAAAAATTAGAATTTTAGCTTCCATGATTGAAAATAAAGTCATTACATTAAAAAACGTTGATATCTTCCAACAAAAACATTTGGTATTGTCCAATGTCAATTTAAACATTGGTAAAGGAGAGTTTATTTATCTTATCGGCCAGTCCGGCAGTGGAAAAAGTAGTTTACTAAAAATCATTTACGGCGATTTATACATCGGCAATGGTGAGGGAATGATTGCGGGCTTTGATCTTAAAAAGCTGCACGAAAATGATGTTCCCTACCTGCGTAGAAAATTGGGTATTGTATTCCAGGACTTCCATCTTTTATCCGATAGAAGCATCGAGAAAAACCTCGAATTTGCACTGAAAGCAACAGGCTGGAAAGATAAGAAAATGATCGATAGCCGGATATTGGATGTATTGGAAAAAGTTGGGCTTCGTTCCAAACTTAAGAAAATGCCACATGAGCTTTCTGGTGGTGAGCAACAACGCATTGTAATTGCCCGCGCATTACTAAATAATCCTGAAATTATTCTGGCAGATGAGCCGACCGGTAACTTAGATCCTGCGACATCAGAAGAAATCGTCTTATTATTGCGTGACATTGCCAATTCGGGAACGGCTATTTTAATGGCAACACACGATTATACCATTATCCGTAATATGCCATCCCGCATCATCAAAACTACTGATGGGGTATTACAGGACAATGTCAGTATCTAGACAGAAAACTGACATATAAAAATAAGATTCCGACAAATTGTTAGGCTTTTTTAATAAAATCTGACAAGCTGTCGGAATTTTATTGTTTGGCAAAAACTTTGACAAACGAAGCATAGAGTAAATTTTTGAATCTAATTTTAGCATTGAAGATATGAATGAGCAAGATAATTATTACGATGAAGGTCAAGATCCAGTAGAAACAAATTCTTCTGAACAACAGGAACAGCCTGCTGATAATATAGCAGAAGAACTGTCTACTGAAGAGAAATTGGCTGCAGAATTGGCAGAGGCAAAGGATAAATACATTCGTCTTTCTGCTGAATTTGACAATTATAGAAAACGTACAAGCAAAGAACGTGTTGAATTGATTCAATCAGCAGGAAAAGATGTCATCAGTAAGCTATTACCTACACTAGATGATTTTGACAGAGCGTTAACAGCCATGGAAACAGCGACAGATGTTGAATCTGTAAAAACAGGAATGGATATTGTTAACAACAAATTCAGACAAACGTTGTCGCAATTGGGGTTAAAGGAAATGGATACCACAGGCCAAGCCTTCGATCCTGAATTACAAGAAGCTATCACAGCAATTCCTGCACCCACAGCAGAATTAAAGAATAAAGTAGTTGACGTGATCGAAAAGGGGTACTACTTAGGTGACAAAGTGATCCGTCACGCAAAGGTAGTTATAGGTCAATAATATTAAGACGATGTCAAAAAGAGATTATTACGATATACTTGGTGTCTCGCGATCAGCGGACGAGAAGGAGATTAAATCAGCATATCGCAAATTAGCGATAAAATACCATCCGGATAAAAATCCTGGTGATCATGAAGCTGAAGAACAGTTTAAGGAAGCTGCTGAGGCATACGATATCTTGAGCAATCCACAAAAACGTCAACGTTATGACCAATTTGGCCATGCCGGTAATTCTGCAAGTGGTGGTTTTGGCGGTGGCGGCGGTATGAATATGGAAGACATATTCAGCCAATTTGGTGATATCTTTGGTGGAGGACATCCATTTGAAAGTTTCTTTGGCGGTGGCGGTGGCCAGCGTGGCGGCCGTCGGGTAGCTCGCGGAAGCAACTTACGCATAAAAGTTAAATTAACACTCGAAGAAATTGCCAAAGGCGTCGAGAAAAAGGTAAAGGTCAACAAACAAGTGGTCTGTCATTCTTGTGACGGATCTGGTGCTAAAGATAAATCTTCGTTCCATACCTGTAAAACCTGTGGCGGATCAGGATCAGTTCGAAGAGTAACAAATACCATCTTAGGACAAATGCAAACAACAAGCACTTGCCCTACGTGTAATGGTGAAGGTGTTGAAATCACAGCAAAATGTACAACTTGTAGAGGTGAAGGACTCGAACGCGGTGAGGAAACAATTGCGATCAATATTCCTGCGGGTGTAAGTGAAGGCATGCAACTTTCCATGAGTGGAAAAGGAAATGCTGCTCCGCGTGGCGGCGTCCCAGGAGATTTAATTATCCTGATCGAAGAAGTACCACACGAAAGTCTAAAACGCGATGGACTAAATGTAATCTATGATCTATACATTAATTTCGTAGATGCGACCTTAGGTACTAGCGTGGAAGTTCCTACAATAGATGGAAAAGCGAAGATCAAAATTGAGCCCGGTACACAAGGCGGTAAAATTTTACGGTTAAAAGGAAAAGGTATTCCCGAAGTCAACTCTTATCACAAAGGGGACCAACTTGTATACGTTAATATCTGGACACCAAAAGCTGTGTCTAACGAAGAAAAAGAATTATTGAACAAACTGAAAGAATCACCAAACTTTAAACCTCAACCAGGTAAAAGTGAAAAATCATTCTTCGAGCGAATCAAAGAATATTTCGATTAAAATCGGTCTTTCAAATACAAAAAAAAGCCATTTGTCCGCTGTTGACAAATGGCTTTTTTTTATCTTCTTACTTGAAATTGACAATTAAAAACAAAAAGTCAGGACAATATCATTATCGTTAAATAGAAACGATAAAAATAAAAATACACTAAATTTTAACGCGCTGAACCACTATCAATTACCATAATGGCAAAACATCTAGACAATCTAGTGACAAAAAATTAAAATAAGATTTCGATATTTGACTAACAAATTTAAAAAGTCAGGAAGTATTTACTGGCTTATTAGAACAAACTATTTTAAATAAAAAAGACATGAAAAAAGTTTTACTAACATTGACTGCCATTGCAGGTTTAACAATAGCAGCACAAGCGCAAACTGAACAAGGAAAAATTATGGTTGGTGGTCAACTTGGCTTCGAAACATCAAAAGTGAAAGATACTGATCATAAAAATAATTCATTCTCAATCAACCCAACAGTTGGTTACTTTGTAAGCGACAACTTGGCAATTGGTACTGGAATTGGTTACAACTGGGGAAAAACTGAAACAAGTAAAGATAATAGCGTTAAAAACGATGCTTTTCAGGTATCACCTTTCGCTAGAAAGTATTCTGCAAATGGCCCTGTAAGATTCTTTGCTCAATTGTCAGTTCCAATGGCGTGGGGTACAACCACAACTGAAGTAAATAACGTAGAGACAAAAAATAAATTCGAATCATATGGTGTGGAACTAGCACCAGGTTTAGCTTACTTCCCGACAAGCAAAATCGGTATCGAACTAAAAGTCAGAGGTTTATATTACAACTACAATAAAGATAAAACGAATGACGTTGCAGTAAATACATTTGGTCTGAATGTTAACTCATTAGCGCCAACTTTAGGTGTACAATTCCACTTCTAGTCAGTACGGAATTTAACAATAGGAAAGGCTATAATTACTTATAGCCTTTTTTTATGTCCTTCGCGATCATGTATACCGTTTAACAATCCGGAGTTTGTGTGTGTAACGGTTCTGTTCAGTATTAAAAATGCCCTCCGCATCCATCCGATCGACACGCACTTTCGCTGAAGCGTGGATAATCGTATCGCGATCCAGCATAATCCCTACATGGGTAATCCTTCCTTCGGCGTTATCGAAAAAAGCCAAATCCCCTACCCGTATTTCCGAAACAAAATCCACTGTCTGCCCCATCTCCGCCTGCTGGTAAGCATCGCGAGGTAAGGAAAGGTCAAAGCAACGATAAATCAATTGGGAGAAACCGGAGCAATCAATTCCCCATTGTGAACGTCCACCCCATAGATAAGGAACGTCATTATAACTTAAGGCCAATCGCACCACCTCGGTTTCAAATTGCTCTCTGGTAAAGGTATTGATACTACCTTGATACGTTAATGTCAATGGCGATAAATTGACGGTATTCCCTGTATTTAGATAAAGCTTGGTACCATGACAGAGCTGAAATTGTGTTGTATCGGTAAAAAGAACTCCACCCTCCCGTCCAACGATAGTAGGTTTTCCACTCAGATAATGTTGCCTATCCAAGTCGTTTAGTTCCTGAAACTGTCCGTTTTGAATCCAACCCAAATAGTCCGTTTCCAATAGACGTATTGAGGTCCAATCGGCCTGTTCATCAAGGATCTCAAAAAGTTCCCCAAACAATACCTGAGAAACCATTTCACTGCGGTGTGCCTGTTCTGAACGTAACGGAACGAGAGCTAGTGTACAAATACCATATTTCATGTGCTAAACAAAACAAAATCGTCAAAAATGTGATTATATATTATATGACGAAGATAAATTAATTATAGTAGAAATGGACAATACAAACTCAAAATTCAAAAGGATACTCGTCGCTGTCGACGACGAACCATGCTCAGAGAAGGCGATACTATATGCCAAAGAAATGGCCGCAGTATTTGGAGCCTCCATAGCGCTTGTCACTGTTGTTCCCCCTACTTCTCCGGCCAACTTTGGCGCGGATCCACTATTAGGTCAGCAACCTATCATTGTTCCGGAAGTATCGGAAATGGAACAGGATAATGCACAAAAATACCTTGAGAAAATAAGCCGCGAGTTTACAGGTGCAGGCGAAGTTTATCTTTTTAATCGAATCGGATCCATTAAAGAAGAAATTCTGGCGGCATCCCACGAGTGGTCCGCCGATCTTATTATTATGGGGACCAATGGACGGACTGGCTTTGACCATTTCATTTCTGGTTCCGTATCCGAGTCAGTCATTCGCAAATCAACTTGCCCTGTGCTCGTTATTCCCAGTAAATGTGACTGATACTAAATGATTTCTACATATAAAAGGCTATTTTTTCCAATGAAAAAATAGCCTTTTGCTTTTATTGCTTCTGAAAATTACCTTTTAATCAATCGCGCCACAAACATACTATCCGCTTTCTCTTCATAACCTTTCAAATAGTCCATGCGTTCGATTTCAAAACCAAAATTATCCACAATGTAATTGACAACATCTTCATTTTCCGCTTTAAAAATGGAGCAGGTCATATAAATCAAAGGCTTGCCCACTTTAACATGTCCTACTACATTACTTGCAATATTTTTTTGTAGTGCATTGAATTCGCCAATCTTAGCAGCCCGAAACTGTCTAATCATTTCTGGTGTACGCCCCCAAGTCCCCGATCCTGTACAAGGCGCATCCAATAACACCCCATCAAATCTTTCGCTCCCAAGAAGCGCAAAGGTATCCTTAGTAAGATCAAGTATTTTTTTTCGGTAATGCTTGATTCCAGCACGGTCAAAACGTTCATCGAGATTTCGGAGAATACTCATGCGAACATCGGATACCAAAAGATTGACAGTCGGACAAGCGTCCATCAATAAGAGAGATTTGCCACCTGAAGCTGCGCACGCATCCCACCAGGATTCCTTTTCAGCTGGATCCATATAATCCAACGTGCGCTGTGAAGAAAGATCCTGCACTTCTATCATTCCATCCAGCGTATCAAATCGCTGCAAGGATGTTCCATTATTCAAGGCAATAGTCTGATCGCCAATCATGGAATAAGGAATCTGATTGTTATCCAAAATAGCACACACGACTTTTGTCTTTCCGCGTTTCACCCGAATATATAAATAAGGCTGTATCAACTGGCTCTCTAAAAATTGTACCATGTCGATCTCATCAGAAATATGATCCGTAAATGGAAAGAGGTCATTCAGGTTAAAAACGCCTTCTGATTCCAGAAATGCAATTTTGTCCTTCAGTGGTAGATGGATCTTATCGCTGTACGAAGGCTCAAAAAGAGCCACCAAGGGGCTTTCGTGTTCACACAGGAATTCCGCAAGCACCAATCTACGCTGTTGTGACAGCTGCGAAGCTGCCGTTCCCAGACGAAAATAATTATAACATAAACGGGAAGTAGCCTTGCGATCGGATGATCCCATTTGCTTATTCAGCTTAAAAAAAGTAGTCAAATAACGCGAAAAGGGTTGATCCGCTTCAAAACCATCCATTGCCCGCTCAAAATTACGTATTTGCTGATGAACACGTCTTTCACTGAATTCCGCCATTCAAAGATTATTTTCTTTCAAATTTTTTGTTGTGATAAACCATCATACCCAAAGCTCTATTGGCATAGCCCCATTTTGGATAAAATTCAAATTTGTAATCGCTATTCAATCCCGAAAACTTATCCTGCGTCATTCGGCTAACATAATCTACGCCATATTTGTGGATCAATCGACCGAAATACAACGCCGCGTCATAACCTTTATAAGAAAATTCAGACGGGTCCACTTTATAAGCCGATTTATAATTTCCAATAAATTTACGGGTATCACTATCACTCTCATTCACCAAGTTGGAAGAAGTAATAGTAAGTCCATAAAAATCCATATTTTCGAAATTCTCATACGAAAGCTTAGCCATGTTTGGATGTCCATACAACTTAAATTGATTACCTGGATTCAAAAAGCGTTCGTCCATCTTATCCAATAAAGCTTTAACAAGATTCTTATTGGCTGTACCACTTACAATATGATTTGAACCGGTCAAGACAAGACTATTATCCAGTTCAGCAAGATTATAAACCGTTTTCACTTTTGCCTGTGCATTGGCTTTTGAAATTTCGCTAACAAAATTAACTAGAAACTGTTTGCTTTCATCGTCACCGGCATCGTATACTAATATTTGATCACCCGTATAGTATTGATCAGCAACATATTTCGCCAATGTCTCGGAATGTGTTCGAATAGAAGGTGTTATGGAAACCAAATTAGGTAAGCTAAATTCAGAAGCCATAGTGGCCGCCAAGGGAGAAACTTGCAGCACATTCTTATTTGCAAATGTTTGCCCAAAGCTTTTTATCTCACGTGGATACACCGGGCCCACCACAAGTACGGCATCCTTCACATTGACCGCTGTCCCCAAGGTCGCATTATAGGCAACATTGTCTCGAGAATCAATTACTTGTAAATCAAATAAAGCGCCCTCTTTGGCAATTTTGTCAAGGCCCAACTGAAACCCCTGATAAAAATCAAGTGCCAGGGAAGAACGCTCCACATCTTCTTTTGTAATTGTACCGGCAATACCACTTAACTCAAATGGCAATAGTAGTGCTATTCGATTATTCTTCACGGCGTGCCCATTGACATTTTGCACATCGCCCACTTTGGCAATCGTCGTCTCTTTGTCAACGGCCGGTTTAGTCACAGCAGTTTGCTGTTCGCCTTGACCAGAGGAAGGCGAACGCAATACTGTGCTTTTTTTGGTTGTACAGCTTGCAAGGCATAATGCTACAAGTGCCGCAACCCATATTTTATTCCCACTCAATTGTAGCGGGCGGTTTTGAACTGATATCATATACAACTCTGTTTATTCCTTTCACATGGTTGATAATTTCATTTGAAATTTTTGCCAACAGGTCATATGGTAAATGTATCCAATCCGCAGTCATTCCATCAAGAGAACCAACTGCACGTAAGCTAACAACATGCTCGTAAGTACGCTCGTCACCCATCACGCCTACAGAACGCACTGGCAAGAAAATTGTACCAGCTTGCCATACTTTATCGTACCAGCCAGCTTCCTTCAGGTTATTGATAAAGATCGCATCAGCCTCTTGTACAATACGTACACGCTCAGGCGTAATATCACCTAAAATACGAATTGCCAAACCTGGTCCAGGGAAGGGATGTCTGCCTAAAATTGCCTGATCCACTTCTAAAGCTTTTCCTACTCTTCTTACTTCATC
The DNA here is from genome assembly GCF_002339225.1 of Sphingobacterium sp. UBA2610. NCBI lineage: Bacteria > Pseudomonadati > Bacteroidota > Sphingobacteriia > Sphingobacteriales > Sphingobacteriaceae > Sphingobacterium > Sphingobacterium sp. UBA2610. The sequence goes on along the minus strand of NZ_DDKA01000010.1, from coordinate 21,926 downwards.
TTTAAACAACGTTTTAAGTGGTTCTACGACTTTCAATTTCATAAAATCAGGTAAACCACCAACGTTATGGTGTGATTTGATTGTTGCTGAAGGTCCTTTCACTGAAACCGACTCGATAATATCGGGGTAAATTGTGCCTTGTCCCAACCATTTCGCTTCAATTCCCTCAGGTAATTCCTTTTGGATTTCTTTTGCAGCTTCATCAAAAACATCAATAAATGAATTACCAATGATTTTGCGTTTCTCTTCTGGTTCAGAGATCCCAGCTAATCTACCATAAAATAAATCTTTGGCATTTATTCCTTTAATATTTAACCCCATATTTTTGTAAGAATCCAATACCTGCTCGTATTCATCTTTACGAAGCAGACCATGATCTACGAAAATACAATGTAAATTTTTTCCAATTGCTTGGTGCAACAATACCGCTGCTACTGTCGAATCTACGCCCCCTGACAAAGCCATGATAACGTGATCGTCACCCAATTGTTCTTTCAAAGCGGATACTGTTGTTTCAACAAATGCGTCTGGTGTCCAATCCTGTGCACAACCACAAATGTTTACAACAAAGTTTTTTAATAAGATAGCACCATCTGTACTGTGTGTTACTTCCGGATGGAATTGTATACCATAGGTACGGGTGCCTTTTACTTGATAAGCTGCAACGCGCACTTTATCCGTACTTGCAATAATATCAAAATTTGCAGGAACTTCTTTGATGGTGTCTCCATGTGACATCCATACCTGCGATTGAATGGGTACTCCTGCCAATAATTCATTCTCGCTATTGACAAACTGCAGATTTGCACGACCATATTCACGAATTTCAGATGGCAACACTTCACCTCCTGATTTTTGAGCAATGTATTGCGCTCCGTAACAAACTCCTAAAAGTGGGAAACGATCCTGAATAGCAACAAAATCAATTTGCGGTGCGTCTTCTTGTCTAACAGAATAAGGACTTCCCGAAAAGATAACACCTTTTACGGTATCGTCAAAATCTGGCAATTTATTGAACGGGTGTATCTCACAATACACATTTAGTTCTCTGACACGTCTAGCGATTAACTGTGTGTATTGAGACCCGAAGTCTAGAATTATAATTTTTTCTGGCATGCTGCAAAGGTAAGTATTACGAATGAATTATTAAATGTCAAATCAGGAAATAATGCCTGCTTTTAACAGTTCTACTTCCATTTCTTTCTGTAGAATCAGCGCTTCCTCCCGTGCCCTTTCAGCGAAATCACGTCCGTTTGAGGCATAGATAATTCCCCTTGTGCTGTTTACTAAAAGCCCGCAATCTTTGTTCATACCAAATTTACAAACATCTTCAAGCGAGCCGCCTTGAGCCCCCACTCCTGGAACCAATAAAAAATGATCTGGTGCATGTTCTCTAATTTTAATAAAGCCCTCCCCACGTGTTGCTCCGACCACATACATCAAATTATCAGGTGTACCCCAAGTATTGACTTTATCGATCACCTGTTCGAACAATTGCAATCCTTCTTTGTTTTCAAAATTTTGAAAGTCCAGGCTACCTTCATTCGATGTCAACGCAAGTACGATTGCCCATTTATCGTTAAAATCCAAAAATGGTGTCACCGAGTCCTTCCCCATATAAGGTGCGATAGTAATACTATCAAATCCAAGTCCAGACGTCTTTTCATCAAAAAATGCCATCGCATAACGTCCCGACGTATTACCGATATCGCCCCTTTTTGCGTCAGCAATACTGAAACAATCCTTTGGCAACGCTGCCCAGGTTCTTTGAAGCGACTGCCAGCCTTTAATACCATAACATTCATAAAACGCAATATTAGGCTTATAGGCAACACATAAATCAGCTGTTGCATCTATGATGGCCTTATTGAAGCTATAGATCGGATCCTCATCATCTAAAAGATGCTCCGGGATTTTGGTGAGGTCTGTATCGAGTCCGACACATAGAAATGAGCGTTTCGCTTTTATTTGATGAATAAGTTCTGCTCTTGTCATACTATATTTAGAGATCTTAAAAATTATTTATTGATTAAATCTTGCATAAATTTGCCTACATCCGGACTTGAATAATCCGCCATACCTTCATGCCGTGTCGCGATCTTACCCGCTTTGTCCAATATCACCGTTGATGGAATCGGTCCCGAGAGCCATTCTTTTGGAATATCGCTATTTGGAAAACTAATTGGTAGGATTAACTGCTGTTCTTTCATGAAAGCCTCTGCCTTAGCCCTGTCGCCTTCAATCTCCACAATTAAAAACACTATATTTGGGTCATCTTTATACCGCTCATAGAGTACATTGATCGAAGGCATTTCGGCACGACAGGGAGCACACCAGGTTGCCCAAAAATTAATAAAGACCACTTTTCCCTTCAGATCCGCCACCTTGATTGTTTCTCCCCGCGAATTGACAAAGGAGACATGATTGAATGAAGTCTCTGGAGCCCGCCTGTCGGATTCTTTAGTAGTTGAAACAAGCTCCAGTTTAGGGTTGAAAAACCCCAATTTCATTAAAAATTGCTGAAAATAACTTCTACTTGTTGGCCAGATCAACAAACCGATGAGCAGTACAAATACAACATTTCCGATGATGTTTCTTGTCTTTGGACTCATTAGGCAATCCCGGTATTAAGCATCGAACTTATCCAACAGCTTCAATAAGGTCGCAAAATCCTTTGGATAAGGTGCCTCAAAAGCCATCTTAACTCCATTCAACTCAAATTCAACCTGTTTTGAATGGAGTGCAAAACGTTTCATAATAGGCTGCTCCTCTTCATCTTTCGACAATGTATATCCCCTTTTCTTAATTTGGGACAAATACACAGGTTTACCGCGATACATGTCATCCCCCACGATAGCGGCATGTTGTGTGGCGAGGTGAATACGGATTTGGTGCATACGTCCTGTAATAGGTTTACATTCCACCAAAGTATAATTCTTATAGTATTTGATCGAATTGAAGATGGTCTCGGCCGGTTTACCGTTTGCACGGTCAATAGATACGTTTTTATTGCCCTGGTTCAAGATGGGTAAATCGACAAGCAAGTCCTGAAAAGTATGTGTACCTCCTATGACCGCATGATAAATCTTATTCACTTTTCTTTTTTCAAATGCAATGGAGATTGTACGGTATGTTTCTGGATTTTTTGCAATTAGTAAAATACCCGAGGTCTCTTTATCCAGGCGGTGGCACACCTGTGCATCAGGATGATATTTCTTCGCCAAACGAAGAATATTGACCTCCCCTCCCTCACGTTCATCTAACGAAGCGACAAACGGCGGTTTATTGATAACGATCAAATTTTCATCCTCATGGATGATTAATTCTGAAAATTTGGGGAATTTAAATAGACGAGTCTCATTTTGTATCATTCTGCAAAAATACAAAACACAAGGCAGAATATTGGTCAATGTATGATAAAAAGCTTACTTTTGAACACACAATATAAGTTAAGATGTCTGTAAACAAAGAAATGAAACGAGTAAGCACAGCAATGCTGCAAGCCATGAAAGAACGTCAGGAAAAGATTTCTATGCTTACAAGCTATGATTACTCCATGGCCAAAATGGTCGATCAAGCCGGTGTTGACGTTATTTTAATTGGAGATTCTGCTGCTAACGTATTCGCTGGCTACGAAACTACCTTGCCTATCACCCTAGATAATATGATCTACCATGCCGCTGCCGTTGCTAGAGGTACCGAACGTGCCATGGTGTTGGCAGATTTGCCATTTGGATCTTATCAGGGCTCCGCCAATGAGGCTTACAATGCCGCCGTACGTATGATGAAAGAATCAGGTGCGCACGCATTGAAACTAGAAGGAGGTCTTGAAATCATCGAAAACATCAAAAAAATCATTGCCGGAGGCATCCCTGTATGTGGACACCTGGGCTTGACTCCCCAATCCATCAATAAATTTGGAAATTTTGGTGTGCGGGCGAAAGAAGAACAAGAAGCCGCTAAATTAATAGACGATGCCCTCGCTTTACAGGAGGCGGGCTGTTTTGCCATTGTTTTGGAAAAGATACCTGCAAAATTAGCTAAAACAGTTACCGAAAAATTGGTGATTCCAACAGTTGGTATTGGAGCTGGACCGGATTGCGATGGACAAGTCCTTGTGGTTAACGATATGCTGGGTATGAATGCTGATTTCAAACCAAAATTTATGCGTCATTTCGCTAATTTGCACGAACAGATCACAACTGCAGTAGCTCATTATGTGGCCGAAGTAAAAGCGGTACAGTATCCGAACGAAGACGAACAATATTAGAAAAATATGCGGTTTTTGATCATTGGACTTATTATTCTTATTGCTTATCTGGTGATACGCAAAAAATTCAATCTATTTGGGTTTACCGAGGATATGTCCAGAAATTTAAAATCAGGTTTTCAGTTGATTGAAGCTTCATCTCCGGTCATCCAGGCAAATCTAAAGAAGAGCGTTTCCAACGCCATGATGGGGGTTGTCCTCATTTTGATCACCGTCTTGCTGTTCATGAAGATAAAAATTGTCCTGTTCCTGCTTCCGATAGCCTTTTTCCTGCTAGGTTATCTTTTTCTGTTCAACAACCACTTTAGCAAGCTCAAAAGCCAGCAAATCTGGTACAATGCCAAAACCAATGAAGTTTTTATTGAACAGCTCAAAGGAGAAAATTATGCTTTTAACATGTTTAAGGACATAGAAGCCGTTCAGAAAATCGAATCAATTCAAACGACCAAAGGTTTATTATACGGCTACTACCGTCTCAAGTTAAAGAACAAAATAGTAGAGATCCCCTATTTGGTCGCCGAAAACAAGCCGGTCAATAATTTATTTTTCGACACCATTAACCAAAATTTCACCATAACTGTTCAAAAACGTATTTTTCCAATCATTTAAAAATGAACAAATTGAATATCTAAAAAGAATGTGGTATATTTAGGTAATTAATAAAATTTGTTAAAACCAAAATATTTCACACTATGGGAAAAGGTGACATCAAGACCAGAAGAGGAAAAATATCGAATGGTTCTTTTGGAAAAAGAAGACCACATGTATCGAAAACTGCAATCAAGGCGGAAGTAAAACAAGAGGCTCCAAAAGAAGTCCAACCAAAAGCAAAATCAAAGAAATAGTAAACAGGAAGCTAGAAAGTTATTTCTAGCTTTTTTTATTTCCAACCATTCGCGCTCGTCCATTTCGCTGTCCATTTGCAAAGTTTTCGTGGTATTGTAAAATCCTTTTGACAACTGATATCGGCATAATAATAAACCTATATTTACCTGTTAAATGTAAAAAGTACATAAGAGACTATATCGTATGAATAAAAAATCGATCATTTACCTCCTTTTGGCCTGTGCTGTGTTTGGAGGTGGATACTTTCTGATAACTGCTAAAAAAGATAAAAAAGAAGCTGATAAGCCCAATGGAAAAAAAGATATGCCCGTCCCCGCACAGGCTATCATTGCCAAATCTTCCGTCGCCGATAGATCCATTAATCTCTCGGGAAGCATTGACGCAGAAGAGCAGGTTGAAATCAGAAGTGAAGTAAGTGGTCGAATCACCAAAATCTATTTCTCTGAAGGACAGCGCATCAAACAGGGCGAGCCCTTGATCAAGATCGATGATATTGAGCTGCAGGCACAATTAAGACAAGCGCAAACAACAAATCAGCTGAATGCCGAAAATGAACGTCGGGCCAAACTGCTGTTGCAAAAAGGAGCAATCAGTCAGGAAGAGTTTGATATTGCCAGTGCAGCCTTAAAAACCTCCTTAGCACAGATCCAGTTGATTCAGGCACAAATATCCAAAACAACCATCCGCGCCCCTTTTAGTGGCATGATTGGACTTCGGAACATTTCCGTAGGTGCCATTGTCTCATCCAGTACCCTGATTACAAATTTAGTGAAGGACAATCTTGTCAAAGTTACTTTTGCAGTGCCCGAAAAATACAGCAATATAGTTAAAATAAATATGCCCATTGAGTTCAGTGTAGCCAACGACCCAACGATCATTACAGCAAACATTTACGCTATTGAACCACAAGTATCACTTAACACCAGAACACTCACTGTCCGCGCCAGAGCGACGAACGATCAGGGCAAATTGAAAGTCGGATCCTTTGTTAACGTTATTGTGCCGATCGAAGTGGAAAACGATGCGATATCCATTCCTACAGAAGCTATTGTTCCCGTACAGGACGGAAAGAAGGTCTTTGTACTACAGCACGGCCTCGCCAAGGAAGTGAAGGTTGAAACAGGTGCACGTACCGACAAGGACATCGTTATTCTATCTGGCATCAGTGCCGGCGACACCGTTTTAACCACGGGCGTTCTGTCTTTAAAAGATGGAGCAAAAGTTAAGGTATCATTAGCTAACTAGTTGTACATGAATTTATCTGCAGTTTTTATTAAACGCCCTGTTTTAACTATTGTCGTCAATATTACCATCATCTTGTTTGGCTATATTGGTTTTAGTTTTCTGGGCGTACGCGAATACCCCTCCATTGACCCCGCCATTGTTTCTGTCAGAACAAATTATGCCGGTGCCAATCCTGATATCATTGAATCTCAGATTACCGAGCCACTAGAGAAGGCCATAAACTCGATCGATGGTATTCGTAACATCTCTTCTTCGAGTAACCAGGGATCCAGCAATATTACCATCGAGTTTGATTTAAAAAAGAACCTGGAGGAAGCCGCAAATGATGTCCGGGATAAAGTATCCCAAGCCGTCCGAAGCCTACCACAGGATATTGATGCTCCACCGGTGGTATCCAAAGCCGATGCGGATTCCGATCCCATTATTACGTTGACATTGCAAAGTGAGACACGCGACAAACTGTCGCTGAGCGACTACGCCGAAAATGTGATTTCTGAAAGGTTACAAACCATCCCCGGCGTCAGCAGCACACAGATCTATGGCCAAAAACGTTACGCCATGCGGCTATGGCTCAATCCCGACCGTATGGCTGCCTATGGTATCACGGCTTCAGATATTCGTACAGCATTAAATAATCAGAATGTTGAATTACCTTCGGGAAAAATTGTCGGAAACACAACCGAGCTCACCGTAAAAACTATAGGCAATCTGTCTACCCCCGATCAATTCAACAACATCATTCTAAAAGCCGACAGCAGCCGTATCGTCAAGTTTACCGATATTGGTCGGGCCGAAATAGACGCTGAGAATCTCGAAACAAAAATGGTGAGTAATGGTAAACAGCTGGTCGGTATTGCCATTATTCCGCAACCGGGGACAAATTACCTTGATATTGCCAACAATTTTTATAAAATGCTCGATCAGATCAAAGAAGATCTGCCGCAGGATATTATACTCAACATCGCTTCTGATAATACGACATTCATCAAAAAATCAGTTGAAGAAGTCGCCGAGACACTCCTGATTTCGATCATACTGGTCACTCTAATTATTTATTTTTTCTTTCGAGACTGGGGCATAGCGTTACGTCCGTTATTGGATATTCCGGTATCCTTGATTGCGACATTCTTTATTATGTATATTTTTGGTTTTTCCATCAATGTACTGACGCTACTCGCTATTGTACTCGCGACGGGGCTTGTCGTCGACGACGGGATCGTTGTTACCGAAAATATCTTCAAGAAAGTTGAAGAAGGAATGTCTCCAATTGAAGCCGCGCTAAAAGGGTCTAAGGAAATATTCTTCGCTGTTATTTCCATTTCAATTACACTTGCAGCGGTATTTTTACCGGTTATATTTCTTCAGGGCTTTGTGGGAAGGCTGTTCCGGGAATTTGGTGTCGTCATCGCCTCGGCCGTATTGGTTTCGGCATTTGTTTCCCTCACCCTTACACCGATGCTCAACGCTTATCTGATCAAAGGTGGTGGCCACAAAAAGACGAAGTTTTACGATTGGACAGAACCCATGTTTGTCAAAATGAATAAAGGTTATGCCAAGGCTCTGGAAAAATTTATGAAATTCAAATGGATAAGCTTTCCAATTCTGATCCTATGTTTTATCATTATTGGTATCCTTTTCTCCTCCATTAAAAAGGAAACAGCGCCTTATGATGACAGAAGTAACATCTCCGTCAATGTAACAGGTCCTGAAGGTGCCACCTATGAATACATGGATCGCTACATGCAGGAATTGGACAAATTGGTCTACGACTCCATTCCTGAAAACAAAATCAGTTTAAACATTACCTCTCCTGGTTTCGGCGCGAGCTCAGTCAACTCCGGACGTATACGGATGACTTTGGTTGATCCTGGTGAGCGCAAAAAATCACAGGACGATATTGCCAAGGAGCTCACTAAATGGACAAAACAATACGATGCCGTACGCGTAAATGTTTCTCAAACGCCAACGATATCCATGAATCGAAGAGGTGGATTACCTGTTCAGTACATTATCCAAGCACAAAATTTTGAAAAACTTCAGGAAAAGATTCCCGAATTTATGAATGAGGTCAACAGCGATCCAGCATTCTCGACATCGGATATCAACCTGAAGTTCAACAAGCCCGAACTGCATGTCGAAATTGATCGTCTGAAAGCACTTAGTCTGGGTGTTTCCGTACTTGACGTTTCACAGTCCCTCCAATTGTTGTTAAGCGGTCAACGTTTCGCCTATTTTATGCGTGATGGCAAACAATATCAGGTCATTGGCCAAGTTGAAAACGACCGTAGAGCTACGCCGACAGACCTTGCTTCAATTTATGTACGTAATAACATCGGTCAGCTTATCCAGTTAGATAACGTCGTAAGCGTCAGGGAAGAAAGCAGCCCACCACAACTCTACCACAATAACCGGTACATGTCGGCTACAGTTTCAGCTGGCTTGGCGCCAGGCATGAGCATGAGCGACGGAATTGCAGCAATGGATCGCATAAAAGAAAAGGTACTCGACCAGAGCTTCACCACTGACCTTAGTGGTGAATCACGTGACTTCGTTGAAAGTAGCTCCAATACCTTATTTGCTTTTGGTCTTGCTTTATTGCTTATATATCTAATCTTGGCAGCCCAATTTGAGAGCTTCCTCGACCCATTTATCATTATCCTTACGGTGCCTATGGCCGTTGCCGGTGCACTAATAAGTCTATGGCTATTTGATCAAACCTGGAATATATTCAGTCAAATTGGAACAATTATGCTTATCGGTCTCGTGACCAAAAATGGTATCCTGATTGTTGAGTTTGCCAACCAAATGCGTGAAGAAGGGATGGAAAAATTTGAGGCAATTATGCACTCTGCCGAATCACGCCTCAGACCGATCCTAATGACAAGTTTAGCCATCGCCTTGGGTGCATTACCGATCGCCATGTCACTTGGAGCTGCTTCGACCAGCAGAATTGGTATGGGGGTTGTGATCGTTGGCGGTACAATATTCTCCCTTATCCTAACCTTATTCATTATCCCGGCGATCTATTACATGTGGTCAAGACAAAAAAAGCATAGACCTGAATTTGATAACATTAAAAGCTACGAATAATAAAGACATGAAGAGAAATTTCATCCTATTAGTATTACTTTACTCCATCATGTTTCAAGCTCGGGCGCAAGAAGTACTGACTTTGGAAGATGCACTGAAAACCACGTTGAGCAATAACTTCAATATTCTCCTGGCTAAAAATGACAATAACATTGATATGGAGAATACCAGTTTAGGAAGCGCCGGTATGCTTCCAGCAGTAACTGGAACGTTCAACAGAAGCAACTCCATCCAGAACTCCAGACAGGTCAGAGCAGATGGTCAAATACAGCAGATCTCCAATGCAAAAAACGACAACATGTCTTATGGAGTCAACCTAAACTGGACGATATTCGATGGATTGGGTATGTTTGCCCGTCGCGATCGCTTCAAAGAAATACAACGCCAAGGGGAAGCGGAGATCAAATATCAAGTGATCACCCAGCTCAGCGAAGTCATGGCAACCTATTACAATCTGGTGCAGCAAAAGCGCCTGATAAACGCACTGGATACCACCATTACCTTATCGAGATACCGCGTCACGCTGGCCGAAAATCGCCTGGAGATCGGAAAAGGCTCCAAGCTGGATCTCCTGAATGCGAAAGTCGATTTAAATACCGATCAGACAAACTTACTCAGACAGCAGGAAAGCTTCAAAAATACCAAGACTTACCTCAATCAGCTGATGACACGCGACTTGAGCCTAGATTTTCAGGTTGAAGATGAAATGAAACTTGATACGGATCTTAAACTTGGTAATCTGATCGAAATTGCCGATCGCCAAAATCCACAAATCCAGCTCGCCATCATCAACAATCGGGTGGCCGAACTCAACTTAAAAGCAGTTAAGGCCGAACGTTATCCCAAAATTGGATTAAACAGTGGTTACAACTGGAACGAATCCCACTCCTCCCTCGGTTTCTCGACAGAAAATAAAAATAGAGGTCTTACCTACGGTATATCGGCTTCCCTTAATATTTTCAATGGATTTCTTCAAAATAGAAACGAACGGATCGCTAAATTTCAGATTAAAGGTTCTGAGCTGCAGATACAACAACAAAAACAAGATATTCAGGCACAGGTCAGAACGCTGTTCCAAACCTACATCACCAATATGGAACTGGCTCATGTAGAACGGAAAAACGAGGAGCTGGCAAAAGAAAATTTAAACATCACCATGGATAAATTCCGTATCGGTACCATCACAACTTTGGAAGTAAGAACAGCGCAGTTAAACTACATCAATGTAATGACTCGGAGCTATACAGCACAATATGATGCAAAGGTATCCGAAATAAGGCTAAAAGAATTGACAGGCGAAACATACTAGAAATTTCTTTCAGCATGAGGTCCTCTTCATGAAGGGACAGGATTTTGAAGCGCTTTTCAGCAGCATCTATTCTTAAAAAGCGAAAGGCTCCTTAACTAAATGAGGAGCCTTTCGTTTGTCTATTTAATAGTCTATTGCTATAATAGATTTCAGTGGTATTAACACGCCACTTTTAATCTGAATATATCTATCGGTTAACGACCATACGGTGGTCTCGATACGCTTTGGTCCGGAATCAGTCTCAAAGGCGATTTCAGTTTTGGATTTAAACTCATTTCCCAACCGAAGTGCCCCTTTCAATTTATCCATAAAAGTCGCTGTCTTATCTTCACTCGCCGGGATAAATTTAAATTGAGGAATTTCCTCTTTAGCTATTAGTTCTCCAACCATAATACTAGCATTTAATGTGTAAATTATTGTTTTGCGCTATGCTACTCTTATAACGCTTTAAAGCCAATCTTATTTTATCTCTTTCTGCCATTGGCTTATTTAAATCTACCGATTCCCATGATAAAAATCAATTAAATCCTTGAAAACTATCATTTATTTTACAATAAAAAAACGATTGTACTTTGGACACACTACTCCCCTTTGAGGGTCACCGGCAGGTCCAACAGGCATTTATAACGAGATATCTAAATATAGTGTCATTTCATTTTGAATTTATAGCCCAAATCATTCATATTACCTATTTTTGATCAAAAAAATATGTAAATGGAAAAATCTGTTTTTGAAAAAGAGTGGGAAATTTATTTCACGCAATGCTATTCTAATGGCCGTATTCGTTTCTCCGATTTATCCAATATTCTGCAGCTTACCGCGGGAGAACACGCCAATGCTGTGGGATTCGGTTTTAAAGAAATGGCCAAACATAACCAAACTTGGGTACTTAGCCGCATACGTATAGAGATTGCACGATTGCCCAAATGGATGGACATCGTCAAGGTTAAAACTTGGATACAGGAATTAGAGGGCGCACGCTCAACACGGAATTTCGAAATTACCGTCAATGGACAGATCTATGTTACGGCAACCAGTTATTGGGCTGTCATCAATACCGTGAAGCGGAGCTCTGAAACACTCGCGATTTCCACCGAAAATTTTACCACCTATCCGGATCGTCCCGCAACACAACGGCCATTTTCAAAATTGGATATTTCCCAGACAGTCAAAAATCTTGATGAATATTGTGTTAAGCTCTCGGACCTGGATATTGTCAATCACGCCAACAATGTAAAATACCTGGACTGGTGTATGGACAGGTTGCCCATTGAGCTTGTATTGACCAATCAAATCAAATCATTAGAGATGAATTACCTGCGCGAATTACGCTATAATGATACCGTAGAGATTAATGGTGATGCGACAGATCAGGGTTACTTTATGACAGTGACCAAACAGCAGCGCATTCATTTTGCGCTAGCCATAGAAACAAAATAAAAAGGGAAAACAAGATAAGAACGCGAAACAATAAAAAAAGGGAGGCTACGGGCCTCCCTTTTTATCTTACATAGCGCATCGTTTATGCAAATGCCTTATCGCCTTTTTTGTAAGGAAGGTTACCATCAAATTTTCCCGGAATCTTCACAAAACGTAATGCTTTTGTACAACCCAGCTCCGAGTTAAAGAAACCGGTCAATGTCAATTGCTTGAACATCGTAAACCAATGTGGTGGATCGTTCTCAACATAATTATACAATTGATTTTGTTTTTCTTTATTCTTCTCCAGAATATCCTTTTGATCTTCAGCTTGCTTTTTATTAAACTCGTTTGCTTCTTTATCCAAAGCAGCTGCAACAGCCGTTCTGTCTTCCGCAGAAAGCTCCAGGAATGGTTTTCCTTTCACCTCTTTTGCCTTATCATCTAAGCTCGCAAAACCAGTTAAAAATGCCTTTTGTTGCTTCTCCGTATAACAATCGCGAACCATGACTGGGATAAAACTTCCTACCCCTGCTTCTTTCGCACCCGGAGTTGCGGTAGCTGGTAAGATTGCTTCAGCCAAGTCACCTAATAAATCAGTTGTCTTCGCTTCAAATAATGCTTGCACATCTTTGGTTGCTGAGCGTGTACAACCTTCCAAAAATAAATTAGCGCCGATAACGGTACCTCCTAAAATTAAGGCAACTCGTTGTAATGCTTCTCTTCTATTCATACTACTAAATATCTTAATTTTAGAAATTATATTTCATTTCCCAACCTTGTCTGTAATTACGTTTTACATATTGATTGACGTTGTCAAAGTTGGTGACACGCATGTTATCGTTATCCCACAACAATTTCAGGTTACGTCCAGGGTATTTACCATCAATACGTAAATCAGCACCTCTGATTGCCAGGTTAGCCATTAATAAAGCTTCTGTCAACGGACCTGCTATTTCAAAAGGTGAACTTACTTCTTTCTTGCCGTATCCAGCCTGACAAGCTTCAACCCATTGTGCGTAGTGTCCACCTTCTTGTCCTGGTACACGGGCATATTTCTGTGCCACCTGCTCTTTTCTTGAAGTCGGCAACAAGCGTGCATTCTGGCCGTAGGTATCCGCAAGGATTTTACCTTTTGTACCTACAAGTAAGATACCGTTACCACCATCACCAAAAATTTCGTTTGGACCTAATTCATCCGGGCGAGCAGGCTGAATACCACCATCCATCCAATGTAAAGTCACCGGACCATTGGTACGTGGTGTTTTAGGGAATGTTAATGTCGCATGGCTCGACGGAGGACAGCTTTCAGGGAAATATCCACGTTTGAATTCATCCACATACACCGATCCTACAGTTGCCTGTACATCCTGTACATATGTCAATCCCAAGGTACTGAAAGGAACTTCCAACAAGTGACAGCCCATATCGCCCAATGCGCCAGTACCATAATCCCACCAGCCGCGCCAGTTGAAAGGCACCAATTTATCCACATACTCTTTATAAGGCGCTGTACCTAACCAAAGGTCCCAATCCAATTCTTTTGGAACTTCGGCCTTGCCTGTAGGCCATGCAATACCTGAAGGCCATACCGGACGATCTGTCCAACAATATACCGTATGTACATCACCGATCAGACCTGCTTCATACCACTCACGTACAAAACGTGGTCCATCATTCGATGCACCTTGATTTCCCATCTGGGTAACCACTTTATATTTTTTAGCTGCATGCGTCAATGCTCTCGCTTCCCATACATCGTGAGTCAACGGTTTTTGAACGTACACGTGTTTACCCAATTGCATAGCTGCAAGTGCCTGAATCGCATGTTGATGATCTGGAGTTGATACAGAAACGGCTTCTATACGTTTGTGCTCCTTATCCAACATCTCACGGTAGTCTTTGTAATACTTTGCTTTCGGGTAACGTTTCAACGCACCAGCTGCACGACGGTCGTCCACATCACACAAGAAAGCAAGATCTGCTTTTCCTGAATCATGGAATGCATTGATGTCACTAAAACCTTTACCCCCTACACCAATACCTGCTACTTGTAATTTGTCACTTGGAGCTGTAAAGCCATTTCCGCCCAATACATAGCGAGGGACGATCATAAAAGCCGCAGCAGCTGTTGCCGCGCTCTTTATAAAACCTCTTCTACTCGTCTTATTTGAGTTATTTTCCATTGTTATCAATCTTTAGCTATTAGATGTTACCTTTTTTCAATTCGCTCACTGCGAAATCAACCGCACGAGCAGTAAGTGCCATATACGTCAATGAAGGGTTGACACAACCTGCAGAAGTCATACAAGCACCGTCCGTTACGAAAACATTCAATGCATCCCAAACTTGGTTGTTACCATTTAATACCGAAGTTTTTGGATCACGTCCCATGCGGGCAGTTCCCATTTCGTGGATACCTTGGCCCAAACCATATACGTTATCGTACGTATAGGTATCTTTTACGCCAATGCTTTCCAACATTTCCTTCATTTCATTTTGCATGTCGCCACGCATCTTCAATTCATTATCCTTGATCTCAGCGTCAAATGATAATACAGGTAAGCCCCATTTATCTTTTTTGCTCTTGTCAAGTGTAATTTTATTTTCGTGATATGGCAAGGTTTCTCCGAAAGCAGTAAAACCAACAGTCCAGTCACCTGGCTCACAGATCGCATCTTTCCATGCACCACCAACTTCCATCTCGGCAACAGCACCAGACCAACGTCCACGACCTGCAGCACCCTGGTAACCAAATCCACGTACATAGTCACGTTTTTTGGTATCACCTTCTACATTTACAAAACGTGGCACATACAAGCCTGTTGGTCTACGACCATATACATAGCTATCCAAATATCCATCTATTTTACCTCCGGCACCACAACGGAAATGGTGATCCATCAAATTGTGGCCCAATTCACCGCTGCTGCTACCCAGACCGCCTTCCCAAACATCTGTAGCTGAGTTCATTAACACCCAAGTCGAGTTCAATGCAGATGCACAAACAAAAATTACTTTAGCGAAAAACTCATACGTTTGGTTTGTTTCAGCATCAACAATTTCAACACCTTTTGCCTTTTTCGTGTTTTTATCGTAGATAATCTTTGTTACGATAGAAAAAGGACGTAAAGTTAGATTGTTTGTTTTACGTGCTGCAGGAAGAGTTGCCGATTGCGTACTGAAATAAGCACCAAAATTACAACCCAACCAACATTGATTTTGATATTGACAATTTACACGATCATGATGCGGAACAGTAATGTTGGCTGTTCTACCCATGATGAAATGACGTTGACCACCATATTGCTTTTTCAAACGCTCAGCCAGGTCTTTTTCAACAATGTTCATCGCCATTGCTGGCATGTAATCTCCATCTGGCAAAGATGGTACACCATCTCTATTTCCGGAGATACCCGCAAATTTTTCAGCATAACTATACCAAGGGGCAATATCCTTATAACGAATCGGCCAATCCACACCGTGGCCATCTTTTAAGTTAGCTTCAAAATCCAAATCGCCCAAACGATAAGATTGTCTCCCCCACATTAAAGAACGTCCACCAACATGATACCCACGGTACCAGTCAAAACGTTTTACCTCTGTATATGGACTCTCCTTTTCATTTACCCAAAAATCCAGGTTCTTCTCATTCAACGGATAATCTCTACGCAAAACCGGATATTCTTCGATCATTTTTTGTGTACGACCGCCAGCATGAGGCCATTCCCATGGATTTTTATTTGGCGCAGTGTAATCCTTAATGTGTTCAATGTTACGACCACGCTCCAGCATAATTGTTTTCAGCCCTTTCTCTGTCAATTCTTTCGCAGCCCATCCACCACTTATCCCCGAACCGATTACAATTGCGTCATAAGTATTTGTTGCCATCTCTCTTCTAATTATTTGTTTTTAAATAGTTATTTTTTCTGTTTAGTGTGCAGCATTTGTACTGTCGATCTTTTCGTCCTTAAATAAAGCTAAAAAGATAAAAAATACAACAGCTGCGATAATTGCAGGTACAACCCAGGTATGATTCCAGAATCCTGCTAGGTCTGTTGCTTTCATTGCTTTGTATTTGTCTCCGACGTAACCCGCTACCCAGAAACCGATCAACTGTCCAACACCATATGTTGCCAGCGTGATCAAGCCCTGTGCTGCAGATTTGTATTTAACACCTGCTTTGCTGTCCGTATAAATTTGTCCCGAAACAAAGAAAAAGTCATAACAGATACCGTGCAATGCAATACCGATCAACAACATGAACGACAATTCACCTGCATTGCCATAAGCAAATAACAGGTAACGGATTACCCAAGCCAACATACCGACCAAAATTGTTTTCTTAAAGCCAAATCTTGTAAAGAAAATTGGGAGTGCCAACAAGAACAATACCTCAGATCCCTGACCAATTGTCATTTTACCAGTAGCATTTTCCAGCCCTATCTCAGAAAGAAAAGGGTTTGCATTTGAATAATAAAATGCCAATGGAATACAGATCAATACCGAAGAAATGAAAAAGATCAAGAAGTTTTTGTCTTTCAACAATTTGATCGCATCCAGACCAATGATTGATGCAAAGGACGGTTTTTCGTTTTCGTCCAGTTTAACCGGTGGAGTTTTAGGTAATGCAAAAGAAAATATACCCAATACTAAAGAAGCAACACCCGATAATAGGAAGGTATTTTTTAATGCTCCTTCAGATGCTTTTGCATCCCAAAAATAGCTAATAACTAAACCAGCAACAATCCAACCAATTGTCCCCCAGATACGTATTCCTGAAAATTGTTTTTCCGGATTGGTCAATTGCCGAAAAGAAACTGAACTAGTCAAAGCCAATGTTGGCATGTAAAGTATCATATAAGCCAAAACATACGGATAAAATGTCGACATGTCTGTTGCACTATACATCTGATACATTAATACTGCACCGACCAAGTGTAAAACACCCAAAATACGCTCCGCATTAAAATAACGGTCTGCAATCATTCCGACAATAAAAGGCGCGATAATCGCTCCCAATGATTGTGTTGAAAATACATTGGCCTTTTCAAATTCTGTTGCATTCAAATTCTTGCTCAAGAAAGTACCTAATGTGACAAACCATCCCCCCCAAATAAAAAATTCGAGGAACATCATAAAGGATAGTTTAAATTTTATTGTTGATGAAATCATAAAAAAAATGGTGTTTTACAATACTACTAATTGGTTTTACCTGCTCAATTTAAGAAATTAAATCTAATTGTCAATAGTACACTATTAAAATATTACAAAAAGCTATCGACCTCGCGATATGCCGCCACCAAGCGATCCTCACCCTCTTTACCAGGCTTGGAAATACCATGCTCCATCCCCATGATACCCTTATATCCTTTACTATGAATGTGTTTGAATACGTTTTTATAATTGATCTCGCCCGTAGTCGGTTCTTTACGACCTGGATTATCGCCGATTTGAATATACGCAATTTCATCCCAACAACGATTCATATTTGCAATTAAATCTCCTTCGGTACGCTGCATATGATAAATATCATACAAAATTTTACAGGATGGACTATTCACGGCCTTACATAAAGCATAGGTCTCATGCGTTTGCTGCAAAAACAAATCTGGTGTATCACTTAAGGTTTCCAACACCATCACCAAACCATGTGGTTCAAAGATCTCCGCACCTTTACGCATCGCAGTAAGGATATTGCTGAACTGATTACCCCAAGGCAGTTTTCTTTCATAAAAGCCCGGTACCACAGTCAGCCATTTTGCGTTACAACGCTTGGCAGCTTCGACAGACTTCTTGCATGTTTCGACAAACTTGTCCAAATACTCCTGTTTTCCTGTCGCTAAAGAAGGCATCCAGTTTTGTCCGCCATCCACAACAAATACACCCATGGTCATGCCTAACTTCGCTAATAAATCACCGATCTTCTGCTGCTCGTCCAATGTTCTACCCAAATAGCCATTATCTTCTATTCCACGGAATCCCAAATCATACATATACCGAATTTCATCCAGGAAATTATCACCTGCATGATTTTTGAACATTCCCTGATGGGGAGCATAATTTAAATTGAATGTCTTTCCTTTATCCATCGTATTTGCTGTATTTTGAGTTGTAGACGCAAAAGTCTGTCCAGCTAGTCCTGCCCCCGCGGCCAAAAGACTACCTTTAATAAAATCCGATCTCTTCATTTTATTTATAATTGATTAATTTTTAAATAATTTACCAAATCCATCCGAATAAATCGTTTCTATGGACTGATTTTTATTTTTAAAAATGACAAAAACCGCCACACCTTTCAATTTTTTGGCCTTTGTCTTAATTTGTTCGGGTTCCATGCCCATAAAATAATTATCCAGTGCATCCGCTTCCATAGCAGTCTTCGCATAGACGCTGACACTCAATATATGGGTCATGTATGGGAAACCCGAAACAGGGTCAATATGATGACCCAATTTTTTCCCTTTGTATTGAATAAACTTTTCGAAACTGCCGGCTGTTGTCAGCGCCCCTTCATTGAGCTGCGCAACAGCAGTCATCAATTCCTCCCCACTTTCACCATCGGGCTGAACAATACCAATGGAAAAGCCCTGCCCACCTGGCGGAGTTCCCAAAGCCCTGATTTCACCACCTACCTCGACCATATAATTGGCAATTCCCTTACGTTCGAGATAGTCGGCCAAGACGTCTACCGTATACCCCTGTGCAATACCATTAACATCGATTTTAATCCCCTGTTTCTTTTTAATCAGCCGGTTGCCGCTGACCTTCAGGTAATGCATTCCCACCAGTTCCTTCGCTTTTCGTACCGTCGCCGAATCCGGGGCCACCGGGCTCTTATTAGCACCAAAGCCCCATAGGTTGACCAACGGGGCAATAGTGATATCGAATTGACCTTTCGATAATTTGTGGTATTTAAAGGAAGCATTTATCACCTTAGCCATGTGGCTATCCATCACAACAGACATTACCGTATCTGTATTGAACTTGGATATCCTCGAGTCTTTGCGGTAAATTGACATCGACAAATCGATTGCCGTTAAGATACTGTCAACTTCCGACCGCCTAACAAGACTGTCGGAAGCGAAGTAAGTGATATGGAATTGGGTACCCTGCGCGGGTCCCTCCAGCCGAATTTTATGGGGTTTCGTTGCCGGTATCTGCGCCTGTGCATCAATGCAACAAATCGTAGCAAAAAATAGAAGGCACAAATTCCACTTTAATCCCATCGGCCCAATTGCTTAAATATATAAGTTGGTGTTTTGACCAGGCATCGCTACTGGGTAAAAACCTTCTGCATCCGGAAGTAATTTTGGTTTAGCATCCCAAGCAAGTACATCTGGTCCCAATTTGATGGTCGATTTCAAGGCTTCATCCCACTTGATTACCTTACCGGTATAACAAGCGATACGTCCGATAATACCTGTTAACGTACTGTAAGCACCATATTCTGCATTATCAAATTTATATTCGCCTTTCGAAATTGCCGTAAATAGTTCTTTATGTTCTTGCTGATACGGGTTTGGATTACCCTTCGCATCATGGCGATAGATTTCCTTTCCCTTCCAGTCGTACAATACAGCCTGTCCACCTGCAGAAAGATAAGCACGTCCTTTTGTTGCCTGGAATTGCTCGTCTACACGGTTATGTATACCTTCGAAGTGTCTACATTGACTATAAACAACGCTGTTGTCGGCATAGGTCAATTCTAATGCAAAATTATCATAGATTTCACCATACTCTTTGCCGGTGCGGTGTGCCCTGCTACCTGTACCTTGGATCGATACCGGGTAAGCACCTTTCACCCAATTGGCGATATCAATATTGTGTACGTGCTGCTCTACGATATGATCGCCACACAACCAGTTGAAATAATACCAGTTACGCATTTGGTACTCCATTTCAGTTTGCTCTGGCTTACGCGGACGCACCCATACGCCACCTGAGTTCCAATAAACTTGTCCCGAAGTAACATCACCGATTGCACCCTCGTGGATACGTTTGATCGCCTCACGGTAATTCGTTTGATAACGGCGTTGTAAACCGACTACAACATTCAATTTTTTACGTTTAGCTTCTGCAGCCACACGTAAGACCTGCTGTACACCAGGGATATCAACAGCGACCGGTTTCTCCATGAAAACATGTTTACCTTGACGGATCGCTTCCTCAAAATGCATTGGTCTAAATCCTGGAGGAGTCGCTAAAATAACAACATCGGCCAATTGAATTGCATCTTTATATGCATCGAACCCCACAAATTTGTGATTGTCACTTACATCGATCTTATCTTGCCATTTTTCCTTCAGCGTTTTATAAGTACTCTCTAAATTATCTTTAAAAGCATCTGCAAGAGCCACCACTTTAATGTTCATGCCCGAACTTAGCGCATCAAATGTAGCTCCAGTTCCGCGGCCCCCACAGCCCACTAAGGCAACTTTGATAACATCCGAACCAGCGGCATATGCACCTGATAAAGGCATTGAGCTCAGCACAGCGCCTCCAGCAACTACAGCAGAAGTTTTAATAAAATCTCTTCTTTCTAGATTTTCCATAACAGTTTTATATTGATTATTTTATATTAAAAGTCTTTGATTGGCTGTTTATCGTAATAAGCCATAATCTCTTCGTGACTAGGTGGGTTGAGGGGTCTGACTAGTCTCATACCCACGAATGGGGCTTCTGGAAACCACCAGTTACTTTTTGGAATTTGTGGATCCAACTGTTTCCATACGGGATCTGAGGCACCACGCGCTGCAGAGCGCATGTCCTCGGCACCACTGTCAAAAGCACCACCACGTACAACATGTGGATACAGGGTTGTCGGAACGACTACAGGATTAGTCAATACCTTGCCTTTACCTTCATTGTAACTATCGGCCTTATATTGATCATAAGTCCATTCGGCAACATTGCCATAAATATCATAAAGGCCCCAAGGATTCGGTTTCTTCTGTCCTACAATATGTGTTTTCTGTTCAGCATTATCTTTAAACCAGGCATAATCTGCTAATGGCGTGGCTTTATCACCGAAAAAATAAGTCGTCTTTGAACCTGCTCGAGCTGCATATTCCCACTCGGCCTCTGTTGGTAAACGGTAAAATACACCGGTACGGACATACAGCCACTTACAGAATTGAATAGCATTGTAATGGGTCATCGCTAGGGCCGGGTGCCCTTCCTTTCCAAAACCAAAAGTCATATCCAAATAAGGTTTGGTCGGTCGCGTAACGGCATCAATCTCTTTCGATACTTTACCGTCCTTACTCTTTGCGATCTCATAATCTTTATACAGAAATGGCTCAAAAAGATCCCAGGTTACTTCATACTGGCCCATCCAAAATGGATCCAACTTCACCTCGTGTGCAGGTTTTTCATCCTCTTTCCCACCACTTGTAGTTCCCATTTTAAAACTACCGCCAGGGATTGCCAGCATTTTGAACGTCAGATTAGTCCCTTCAATAGGTTGTTCATAAGGTTCGAAAGCTTTCTGAGCCATAGCGTGCACGCCGGCAAATAACAAAACAGGAATAAAGATTCTTTTTAACATATTTAGGTTTGTAATTAAAGACTAAAATATAAAATAAGGTGTATACTTTACACTTTGACACTATAACTTTTTTATTACAGTTTAATTCTTAACATAATAGTCCATTCGTAATATCGATTTAGCCAGATGCTGGCAAGTATCCAGGGTAACTTAACTAGCCTGAAAATCAAGATCAATAAAAAAGAAGCTGTCTCAAA
>NZ_DDKA01000011.1:234357-277385 GCF_002339225.1 Sphingobacterium sp. UBA2610 | reverse complement strand
GCGGGATTTTAAATCCTGCCCGACCCACTTAAACCCTTCTTTTTTTCAGGATTCCTTCTTTCGAAGCAACCGTCCCTCCCTTGCGGAGTGGTGCAAAGATAGGGAGTTTACAGACAAACTTCCAAGCCTTTTGTTCTTATTTATTTCATTTTCCCCTTAACTGCCTATAACGGTGCGAGATTCTTTTTGTAAAACAGGTGATCGGAAGGCTGGAATGGCTGATTCCGGGGCAGAAGGGGGCCGAAAAGTGGTTTTGGCGTGGACTTCGTGGGAACCGGGACTTGATACAGGCTCTGCAGGGGAAACATGGGGGGCCTGGAAATTGGATCGTACCGCGGACATCCGCGGAACCGGAACTTGGTGCAGCTCCGCTGCGGAAACATGGATGGACATTGTATTGTTCGATCTTCCTAAGCCCGGGATCACTTTGTAGCCCGCTCGGCTCAATGCCCAATTGAAGATGGTGCGCACCGGCGCAGCAGATGGACGGGAACGGGAAGATCGCAGAACTCAGCACTCCGGATACCTTCTTTTGCAGCTATACTTTCCTACCTGTTTACTTAGGTTTAGTTTAGGTTTTATTTAGGTTTTGTTTAGGTATAGTATAGGTTATATCTAAATAAAACCTAACTTAATACTAAGCTAAATATAGACAAAAGCTAACCTAAGTAATAAGGCATCCTTAACTCTTCGTTATTTAGGGAAAGGTGGTTCCGCTCGGGGACAACGCTCCGGCTGCTGACAAAGGTCTGCAGGAACCTCCGACTACCCTCCCAGCCCTGCTTCGTACCATGGTCGGGGCAGATTTGCCCTGCAACCGTGTTCTGTCCGTGTTGAGTCCGTGTTGAGTCCGAGTCTAAGCCCGCATATACCCCGCTGCCAACACGGGCAAATGACGCTCCGAACGCGACCATATTCCCTGGATGCCCCTAAAAAAGGCCAACGCCAATCCGAACCGCAGCCGAAAAATTCCGCAGCGACGCTGCAACACGAAAATAACTCGGAAAAACACGCTATAAAGACAGACAAAATAACGATTCAAGGGTTCACATCAGATGGGGAATACCTCAATTTAACGATGAAGCGGAGCAGCCCTTGCTTCGGAATACCAACTCAAATGAAAAACTAGCATAGAAACGGATAAACATATAAGGATCTATATTATAAACTAGCCAACATAAAAAATGTACCGCCAACCATCAAAGCCTCATTTGGGCACAGTATTGGAAAATAACATAGATTCAAAAGTCAATAACTGTAAACTGCCGGTAGAACACTGCGAATAGCCAATATGCAAACGAAACCGTATATTCGTAAATAGCAAATTAAAATTTCCCTTATTTTGAACGGACTTTTCAAAATTTACAAAGTTGACGCCGATGAGGCACTGCGCATACAACAATCCAAAAACGAAATACACCAACATGATTTCGAGGAACTGATTATTGGTGTGGCAGGGAAACTCGAACATTTTATCGATTTTAAAACAAAAACCTACACCGCTCCATTTATAAGTTTTGTCACTCAGGGCAAAACGCACCGTGTCAAACCTCTTTTGCACAACAATAGCATTGAATTTTGGGTCATTCGATTTAAAAGTGAATTTATCCCCGAAACAACTTTCCAACTTTATACCCACTTTCATGAAAATGCGACATTGACCTTCGCCAGCCCCAACTGCTTTGGAAGATTGATAGTCTTGTGTGAGCTAATGCAGGAGGAATGCTTACAAACTACCGTAGATTATGCGGTTATCAAGCAGCTATTGAGCACCATCTTTACCATGATTGAATCTGAACGAAAAAAGCAATTTCCAGACAGCCAACAGCAATTAAAAAATCAGAGTACAACCTTCACAAGCTTTCTTTCCATACTGGAAGAGAATTATCG
This sequence comes from Sphingobacterium sp. UBA2610, assembly GCF_002339225.1. NCBI lineage: Bacteria > Pseudomonadati > Bacteroidota > Sphingobacteriia > Sphingobacteriales > Sphingobacteriaceae > Sphingobacterium > Sphingobacterium sp. UBA2610. Next base: position 275,495 of record NZ_DDKA01000011.1, on the reverse strand, counting down.
CCGCCCTGAAGGCGTTAATTTTTACGCAGAGAAGCTTTTTATGTCCGCAAGAAACCTAAATTTGATTTGTCAGAGCATATTACAACAAAGCGTTTCTGAGATTATCGAAACACGGAAACTTATTGAAGCAAAAAACCTCTTGTTGACAACGACTAAAACGATCTCGGAAATTGGTTTTGAACTCGGTTACCAAGATAAAGCCTACTTTACCAATGTCTTCAAAAAGAAAGCAGGCATGACGCCTTCGGAATTTAGAAATGAGATCCAAAAACTTATTTCCGAATAGCGTACAACAGATTTCCGAATAGTACAACAGATTGACAGGATAATGATACCGCCTAGCCAAACCCATCCCTTACCTTTGTAATAAAAATTGACGCAGTCACATCATATCAAATGCGTAGAAAGGATTTTATTAAAATTATGGCAACATTACCATTAGCTGGAGTAGCTCATAAAGCAAACTCTTTATATAAATTTTCCGAGGAACTGGAGGCAACGGACAAATTTCCGGTCTTATTTTTAGGACATGGAAGTCCCATGAACGCCATAGAGGACAACGAATTTGTCCGGGGATTCAAAAAAATTGGCCAAACTTTTGAAAAACCGAAGGCGATTCTTGTTGTCTCGGCACACTGGGAAACACGTGGAACATTTGTCACAGCGATGGAGCATCCCGCCACCATTCATGACTTTGGCGGTTTTCCCCAGGCATTATTTGATGTCCAATACCCAGCTCCAGGCAGCCCGGCGCTCGCTTTAGAAACACAGCGTATTGTCAGCAAAACAGACGTTCATCTCGACGACAAATGGGGGCTGGACCATGGATCATGGTCTGTAGTCAAACATCTATACCCTGATGCAGACGTTCCAATTATTCAAATGAGCATTGATTACACACAGCCTGCAGCATACCATTACGAGATTGCACAGCAATTAAACGCGCTAAGAAAAAAAGGGGTGCTCATTATCGGTAGCGGCAATATGGTGCACAACTTACGAATGGTCGCCTGGGACAAGCTCGATAAGGCAGGCTATGCGTATGAGTGGGCTACGATAGCCAATGAAAAAATGAAGAAATTTATTCAGAACGGCAACCATCAAGCGCTCATAGATTTCAGAAAACAGGGCAAAGAGTTCGACTTGGCAATTCCAACTCCTGAACATTACCTCCCTTTAATCTATACCTTAGGTTTACAGGAGAAAAATGACGAGCTGTTTCTCTTCAACGACAATTCAGTGGCGGGATCGCTGACCATGACTTCTTTGAAAATCGGATAAGCCTCCAGCATACCTCTTAGGGATATCCAAAACGAGCCGCCCATTCCATTGACCGAGTAAAAGACCAATGGAATGGGCTGTCTTAATATGGAATGGGCGGGTTTTACACTTCACTCCAACGAGCTGGAAATAATCTCGAAACTTCCATGACAAAATGCGCTTTGATTACAGCGCAAGGATCGATAAATTTGTTCAAAACAAAACAACGCACTTTAACTTAGCTCATGGCAACAAAACCTGTTATTGAAATTGAATATTGTCCAAAATGCAATTGGATGCTGCGTGCCGCTTATATGGCGCAGGAGGTGCTGAGTTCGTTCACGGATGAGATTCATGGCGTTACACTCATACCCAGCAAAATTGCAGGCCGTTATACCGTACGGGTAGCGGATCAGGAGATATTCGATCGAAAAAGAGCTGGTCGATTCCCCGAAATAACAGAACTCAAACAGCTCATCCGAGATCTAATTGCACCAGATAAATCCTTGGGTCATTCGGACAAATCTCCTTCATCCAACATTTAATTTAGCATAAATCGGATTTTAAAGACTTCTTTTTATTAGCAATTTTGTATAAATTAAATGAACAATCATGACTACTCAACAAGAAGTAGATTTTCAACGTATCGCCAAGGCCATACATTTCTTACAGGAAAACTTTAAGACGCAACCTACATTGGGTCAGATCGCTTCTCATGTTTACATGAGTGAAGCTCATTTTCAACGCATGTTTACCGCATGGGCTGGTACAAGCCCCAAGAAATTCTTACAGTACGTAAGTATAAATCATGCAAAATCATTGCTCAAGGAAAGTAATATCGCCGAAATTACCTATCAACTTGGTCTTTCCAGCAGCAGTAGACTTCATGAGCTATTTATCAATATTGAGGGAATGACTCCCGCTGAATATAAAAATGAAGGCTCCAATCTATTGATTTCCTACGCCTATTATCAGAGCTTATTCGGCACAATGCTAATTGCATCCACTTCAAAAGGTATTTGTCATATTGCCTATGCCGATGACAACTTAACAGCTTTTGACACCCTTCAACAACGCTTTCCGAACGCAACATATCGACAACAGGGAGATAGCATGCACGAGAATGCACTCAGCGCATTAAATCCCCAAGACAAAGATATCCGCCAGGTAAAATTACATTTAAAAGGCACTGATTTTCAATTGAAAGTCTGGGAAGCTTTATTAAAAATCCCTATGGGTAACTTAAGTACCTACGGTGCTATCGCTTCTCAAATCGGAAACCCCAAAGCTTCCCGTGCTGTCGGCACAGCTGTCGGTAGCAATCCGATAGCTTACCTTATCCCCTGTCATCGTGTTATACAAAACAGCGGTATATTTGGTGGTTACCGATGGGATCCAATGCGGAAAACAGCGATGATCGGATGGGAGACTTTGCATACGGCTATTTAATAAACACACACAATACGATAACATGGAACTTTTCGACAATCTCTTCGATGGCAATAGAAATCTACTCCCTTACGATGGGACTGTCAATTATTATGGTAAAATACTGCCTCCACAGAAAGCAAACCACTATTTTGATAGACTCATGGACTCGATCGAATGGGTAAATGACCGTGCTATTATTTTTGGAAACGAAATCGTCACCAAACGAAAAGTGGCTTGGTATGGCGACCAGGCTTTCGAATATAGCTATTCCAACACCACTAAAAGGGCGCTTCCCTGGACAAAAGAGCTTCTTGAGCTGAAAAAGATTGCCGAAGAACAAACACAGGAGACGTATAATTCCTGCCTGTTGAATCTTTATCACAATGGCGACGAAGGAATGGCCTGGCACAGTGACGGTGAAAAAGACCTTAAAAAAAATGGAGCAATTGCTTCTTTAAGCTTTGGTGCTGAACGAAAGTTTGCCTTTAAACACAAAACGAGCAAAGAAAAAATAGACCTCATCTTGGGCCATGGAAGTTTATTGGTGATGAAAGGTCTTACACAAACGTATTGGTTGCATCGGCTTCCACCGACAAAAAAAGCGTTCAGTGCACGAATTAATCTGACATTTCGAAGCATTGATCAGCTGTAGTCTTACAGGCCCAAGGTACGGCTTACAGGAATGGACACCTATTTGTAGGTAAACTTCACAACAGCATTCAGTCATTAATCGTGTCAACCTTTTCAAACATAAAGGCTGACACGATCGATCGGGTTATTTAATAACGTCCCAGCTGTTGTCCTTGGCTGTGTAATCCATAAAAATCCCTCCGTCCAAGGTAATATTTTTCACTTTTTTAGTCGAAGTCCACGTCAGGATTACCTGTTTTTCATTGTGTTGCCAAATTGACGGAGTTTGATGTTTTGTCTCCACCGATCCATCCGTATAGGTAATCAACACATCAAACGGAATTGCAAATCCCCCAACATTAGTGATCGTAAGTGTATTTTTACCGGCAAGCTGTTTAAAACCATTCACTTTAAGGTCGATGTAATTATTGGTAAAATACCAATTTTTCCAATACCAATTTAAATTTTGCCCAGCTCCGGCGTTGATGCTGTAAAAGAAGTCCCAAGGCGTCGGATGCTTTCCATGCCATAGCTCCATATAATGATGTAGTGCTTTTTTAAACAGTTGATCGCCCAGATAATCCCGCAATGCAATATAAGACAACGCGGCCTTGATGTAAGCATTGTTACCATAACCTAAACCACTTAACTGAGAGGTCATCGTAATCAGGGGTTGGTCTTCTTCTGTAGAGGGGTCAAAGATATAACGCTTTACACGGGCATCTTTGAAAAGTTCTTTATTTTTTTCGGCACCAATCTCCGCATTTCCGATCCAGAATTCCAATGCAGTAGCCCAACCTTCATCCATATAACCGTATCGCGTCTCATTGATACCCATGTAAAAAGGAAAATAAGTATGTGCAATTTCATGGTCTGCTGTTTGCCGTGCATCCACAAGATTATTTGGAACACTCGAATCGTTGATCATCATCGGATATTCCATATCTGCAAATCCCTGAACGGCTGTCATTGTTGGGTATGGATAGGTGACACCAGGCCAATTTTTAGAAAACCAGTCAATGCAGTATTGTTGCCAGACAATGTATTGTTCAAAATCTGGCGTTCCGGCGACATAACTAGATTGCACACTCACGCGCTTGCTTCCCAAATCTACACTCCCCCCGTCCCAGATATAATTGTCACTCACGCTGAAACAAAAATCAGGTACGTAGCTTGCTTTGAATTTCCACGTATTCCAGGCTTCTTGTGCTGTCACTTTGCCCGATTTCATTTCGGCATCTGTCGCGATATGTATTGGGGTATCGCTGACTTTTGATTTTTCGAAACGGTCCAGAATAGGTTTCTGCAGTACATCAGCCGCATTGTTCAATTCGCCTGTCGCCCAAACAACAAAGTTCTTCGGAACGGATATCTCAAATTGATAATCGTTGAAACCATTGTAGAATTCTTGTCGGCCATTATGTTCCAGAAGATCCCAGCCATTGTAATCGTCGTATACAGACACACGCGGATAAGAGTAAGCACAATAAAAGGTCGAAGCATTCAATAGCCCTTCACGGTCGCTTTCGACAGATAACGGATATTCCCAGCTAATGTCCAATGTTGCAGTGCTTCCCGGAAGGATTTTCTGCCCAAAATCACCTAACTTCACCGTTCCCCAGTCCTTGCTGTTTACGTCGTAAACTTGACCATTCAATTTAAACGATTTAATCTTTAGGCCCGAAGTCAGGTAATCGTCCGAAGCGTATGCCGCACGTACCGCATTAGGTTTGTGCACATTGTTCACAAATCGGATAGCCAAGCGTTTCAATGTATCAGGACTATGGTTTGTGTACAGAATAGTCTCTGTTCCACTCACCATCTTTGTAGCCGGATCCAATTGCACCCGCACATCATACTTTCCAAAATTCTGCCAATAGTTTTTTCCCGGTATGCCCGTTGTAGTACGGGTCCCCTTTGCGATCGCTTGCTGAATATTCCTTGGGGTATACAGTTCTTGTGCATGAGCAGCCCCTGTCAATAAAAGCAACGTCAATCCGTAATTCAATATAGTGCGTCCTATCATATCCTAGTTTAAATAATCAAACTAAGATAAATTTGCTGTGATTTGCAAGTTTAATTCTCCAGCTTCGCAAGAAAAATAAACTTCTCCAACACAATACCCTATTCGCATTTGTTCAACCATCAAAAAGACAGGCTCCAAGTGCCGGAGAAAACATTTTATTTTTTTTTACGTTTAGTTTTAAGATAAGCCCGAATGTATGCATCAACTTTTACGTTATAACGATTTCTTCCGATACGCTTTTTTAGGAATACTTTTAATTTCAATCCCTACACTCCTTGCAGCTCAAAATGATGTGAAAGCAGACTCTGTTGCACAGTACAAACAGCAGCGTGACTCTGCCTTGGCTAGTCAATACGATATATCGGATCTCATCGGAAGAATAATACATCCCAAACGAAAAAAGGAACATGCAAGTAAACGTTCTCCCATCACCTTAATGCCCAACATTGCCTACAACCCAACCATTGGTGGCCAGATTGGAATCAAGGCTGTCGCCGGGAAAGTACTAGGTGATCCCAAAACAACCACCATGTCGATCGCAGCGACATCCGCCTCGATCACCACGAAAAATATTATGGTCTTCTATATCAGCCACAATGTATTTACTCCGAACAATAAACTAAATTTTCAGGGTGCTTTTGCACTTGTCAAAATGGTGGCTTTAGACGCAGGGCTGGGCATGACTCCCCATGGAAAATGGAACAATGCCGATGAAGAGATTCTTGCCAACCCCGACCATAAGAAATACGGCGCAAAATATAATGCATTTACATTTAATGAAAAAGTCTATAAACGCATCGCCGACGGGCTATTTGTTGGGGCCGGACTGGCGTTTGACTTACGACGGAAAATAACCAGCAGCGGCCCGAATGGCAACGTTACGCCCAACACCATCTACACCGAAAAACATGGCTTCGAGCCCGACAGTTACAATTCCAACGGCCTATTGCTCAATATGCAATATATGACCAGAGACAATCCCAACAGGCCTTACAAGGGTATATATTCAGATATCGGTGTGCGATGGAACACAACGCTGCTGGGTAGCAGCAAAAGTGCAGTACAGCTTACCACCGACTTTCGCAAATACTTTAGTCTATCCCAGTCCGACCCAGCTCATGTACTCGCCTTCTGGTATTGGGGTTCCTATAAACTTGGTGGTACTCTGCCCTATTTTGATCTTCCAGGAACAGGAAGGGACGTAGCCGTCAGAAGCGGCCGCGGTTATACCATCGGTTATTTCAAAGGAATTTCTTTCGGTTATGCCGAAACAGAATACCGCTTCCCAATTTTAAAGAATCGCTTTTTGAGCGGAGCTGCTTTTTTTAACCTACAGACTGCCAACGACGAACTGGGCACCAAACTTTTTGAAAGGTGGCAACCTGGGGGTGGTGCCGGGTTGCGAGTTCTCTTTAACAAAGCAACACGCACAAATCTATGTCTGGACTATGCCTTTGGAAAATATGGTTCCCGTGGTTTCTTTTTGGGGCTGAATGAAGCTTTCTAATTCCAGGCTGCGGCAGCTTTCTTTGCCATAAAATAACTAAATTAGCCGATGTTATTGCTCTTTCGCTGCATGAAGAGTGACTGCATAAGCATTGACGATACTTCATCATGAATTTAAAAACCTTTTTTCTATACATTCCATTATGTTTAGGTCTCGTTTCCTGTCATCAGGCAAAGACGCCAACACCAACATCAACGAAAAGTGAAGACCAAAAGAAAGAACAAGTAGCCCTTCCTGCCTCCGCGTCGCTCCCATCGGATACGTCGAGCTACGATAGCCCGCGTTTTGAAGGCAGGGTAAAAGAACAAGCGCAGCAGTTAATGGAAATGAATGATGCCGGCCTCTTCGATAAACTTCATCAGAAGTTAACGACAACACTACCGGCGGACCAGAAGGATTATTTTCTTAGGCATCCTACCTTAGATGTTTTAGCGATCACCAAAGGGAATATCTTTGAAAATGGTGCCGATGACCTTGGGTATATTGTGTACAATAAAGATAATCATCGCATCGAAATCATCCTATTGGATCGTAAGAACAATACATTCAACACACTGTATAAAGAATTAAAAGTTGTCAATACCCTTCAAAATTTGGATTGTTCATCCAGCTTTGGATCGCTCGATTATCTTGTTGCTTCCGAACTGATTTACCAAGAGGATTATATTCGCCTAAACAATTCAAATTACCTGATTGACGACAACTCCTTTGAGGTGACCGATATTTCTACGAACAAAAACTTCGATTTGCAGCAGGGCTGTCTGAACAAAAACATCGCAAAAGATGCCATGGCCAACAGTCTTTGTGTACCGACCAGCTCCGTATACGCGAATTTTCAATGCTTAAAATACAATAAGAAAAAGCAGATTTTTGAAATTTATTTCAGTCAGGAATTTGCAGACTAAGCCGAACTAACCCGAACAATGAAAAGATATTACCTACTTGCTACCCTTGGTTTATGTAGCAAATTATATGCGCAAGAAGTGGATACTACAACTAATCGGCTAGAGCAAGTCGAAGTTAAAGCCTACTTCAATAAACAACCGCTCTTGCGATTGACTTCTTCTGCAGCTGTGTTAAGCAACCAAGCGATCCAATCCCAACAGTCGCCCTCTTTTGTTTCGGCAATGAACAGGGTACCGGGTTTACGGATGGAAGAACGTTCTCCTGGAAGTTACCGGCTTGCACTCCGCGGGAGTATGATCCGTTCACCTTTTGGTGTTCGCAATGTTAAAATCTATTTGGACGACTTTCCGCTTACTGACGCCGGCGGGAACACCTATCTTAACTTGCTCGATCCCTATGCAATCGAGCAAATCAATATCTTGAAAGGTCCGGACGGATCGATCTACGGGGCCAATTCAGGCGGTATACTCTCCTTATATAGTAAAGGATTTGATCAATCTGCAAAACCTGAAGTCAATCTCCAATTAACGGGGGGCTCCTACGGTCTTTTCCAGGAACAGCTCAATGCAATATTACCCCTCAGCCAAACTCAGCAACTTGCTATCAATCAGAGTTGGACGAGAAGTGACGGTTATCGCCAAAATTCAGCCTTAAACAAAAAGAATATCCAGCTCAATTACAATTGGCAATATGCAAAAACATCCGAATTAAAATTCACGGGGCTCTATTCGGATCTCGGTTACCAAACTCCGGGAGGGCTCACCGCAGCACAAATGGAAAGCGACCGCAGGCAAGCCCGGCCAAAGGGCGGACCAAATCCTGGTGCTGCTGAACAAAAAGCAGCAATCTACGATAAAACATTCTTTGGTGGACTGAGCAACCACACGCATCTCAGTTCTAAGATGACCTTATTCGCCAGTGTATTTGGTTCATCCAATCAGATCAAAAATCCCTTCATCACCAATTACGAGAAAAGAGATGAAAAGAATTTGGGAACGCGCCTGTATTTATCTTATGTCGATCTGTTGAGCCAAGATTTAAAATACGAAGTACAACTGGGCTTGGAAGCGCAAAAGGGATGGTATGCTATTGACAATTATGACAACGCCCAAGGTGTCGCTACCGATCCTCAGGCCAAGGACAAATTGGAAAACAGTCAGCAATCATTTTTTGCACGCACCCAACTGGAATGGCTAGAGCGTCTCCAGGTAGAGCTGTCGCTCGGATTAAATGAGAATAAAATTGGCTACCAGCAACGTTATCCTGTCGCACAAGAAAACAAAGAAAATATTGATTTCGGGAGTACATGGATGCCACGAGCAGCACTATCCTATTTGATCACTCCAATGCTTGCACTTAGAGCATCGATTTCTAAAGGTTTCTCTGCACCAACTGTTGCTGAAGTCCGCTCGTCAGACAATACAATTAATACGATGCTGAAACCAGAAACAGGTACAAACCATGAATTTGGGCTTCGTTGGCATTTGTGGAATCGCCGGATTATTTTAGATGCAGCGGCCTACACGTATCAAATGAACAATGCCATCATCCGACAGGTACGGGATAATGGTGCTGAATATTTTCAAAATGCGGGTAAAATAAACCAAAAGGGATTGGAAGCCTCGCTATTCATGTATTTGATTAGGCCTCAAACAACCGGTATGGTCCGTAGCCTACAGCTGACCAGCAATTTTTCCTTCAATGACTACAGTTTCAAAACCTATCAGGTAGGCGACAAAAACTATAAGAACAATAAACTCCCTGCAGTTCCTAAAACAGTATGGGTAAATTCGTTGAATATACTTTTCCCGAATGAATTCCAACTGGATCTTCTTTCCAATTTAACAGCAGCCATACCACTGGATGATGCAAACACTGTTTATGCCAAACGGTATCATCTTTTGCAAGCCAAATTATCTTGGAGCAAATCTGTCTGTTCACGGCATAAAATCAGGCTTTTTGTTGGGGCCGACAATCTGCTCAATGAAAAATATAGTCTTGGAAACGATATCAATGCTTTTGGAGGACGGTATTTTAATCCTGCCCCTTTACGTAATTATTATGGCGGAATGAGTTTTAATTTTTAACCAAGCATCATGGAATTCCATCAGTATACATTGACCGATATCGATTTCACCAAGGTGAGCCGTTATTCTTATTTTCCTTGGATGGACCTGACACTGGCCCATTTTCAGGTCAATGCGATGGAAATGGAGGTCAATCAGGCAACTTTTCGGGTACTGGAGAATTATACCGATTTTGAAGTGATGATCATCCATACGTTGCCCACAACAGCCGTCTTTTGCAATTGTCCACAAACAGGATTCTGCCGTCATCAAAAGGCGGCTTTAGGTAAACTATTTACACAGGAGAATTGGCTGGCATTTTTTGATCACAACCGCTATCAGCATCTCCTCAAGAAGGTTGCGGCACAATATGGACTGGAAAAGGAATCGTCTTTAGAAAACTATTTTTCAGCCCAGATCAAAGCAGGGAAGCTTGAGTTTCTATTAAAAGACAAACAGCTAACCTCCATTGATGACTTTGATCTAGTGGAGGAATCTCTTATCCCAAAAAAGGTCAAGACGACGGCCGAACAGCAGCATTATTTTGTGGTGTTAACGCGCAACCGGTACTACAAAAATCTACAAATACTCCTGTGTCAAGCTCCAATGACGAAATCCGGCCTACCTAAAAATCCGATTTCCGCCAGTGAGAGCCAGTCCCGTATCTGGCAAAGCAGCTCGATTGAGGAAATGCAATTTTACACCGCTGTTTACCAATTTTCTCAAGCTGTACAACAGGATATCGAAATCAGCTCCAGTCTGAAGGCGGTTGCAAAAAATCCGTTACACCTCGATTTTTATCTGCATGACTATGAAAAATCCGACAATATAACAGCCTCCACCTTATCGCCGGTTCAATTTAACCTAAACAAAGGTGAAATTAAGCTCTTCATTACAAAAAAAGGTGCGTTTTATACCATTCAAGGAGAAATTCATATTCATACGATAGCCTACAATTTACAGGATTTAGTCGTTCTTTTGGACCATTTCATTCTCATCAAAAATCAGCTTTTTCTGATTGAAAATAGATTTCACCTCAAGTTGATCCGTTTGTTTGGCAACAAAGGTGAGCAATTGTTGATCCATCAGCGTAAGTTCGAAGAATTCAACAGGTTGTTTTTGGAACAGATAGCACATTCCGTGGAGTTAAATTTTAAAGATATTCCCAAAGCAAGCAAGCCACAGTTGAAGGAAAATCTGTATTATCAGGACATGCAGCCATTTTTGTTTCTGGAAGAATCGGAAGATTTTGTCAACCTTATTCCTGTCATGCGTTATGGTGAGGTCGAAATTCCTATTTTAAGTAAGCGGAATATATTTGGTACAGACAGCAAGGGTACACAATTTTTGGTCGATCGGAAACGTGAAGCTGAAACAAAAGTTATTTCCCTGTTACTGAAGCAGCATCCCTATTTTCAGGAGCAAATGGATGAAGGAAGCTTTCAGCATTTTTATTTGCATCGCAAATACTTTCTGGACAGTAACTGGTTTCTGGATGCTTTTGAGGAGTGGCAACATCAGGGTATACAGATCATCGGATTTAATACGTTACGTGGAAATAAATTAAGCCGTTTTAAGGGAAAAATACATGTGGAGGTCCTCAGTGGACAAAATTGGTTCAACGCCAATATACAGGTCAAATTTGGCCCCAAAAGTGTCTCCCTAAAAAAACTTGAAAAGGCAGTACGGAACCGCTCGCAATTCATCACCTTGGATGACGGCACCCAGGGCATTTTACCGCAACAGTGGCTCGATAAATTTGAAGCCTATTTTAATGCAGCAGAATCGATAGCTGATGATTTCATTGAAATTCCAAAATACAAATTCAATGAAATCGATCAACTATTTGATCAGGCGGAGCTAGACCCCATCGTGTTGGCGGAGCTCAGCACGTTGAGAAAGCAGCTCGCTAATTTTTCTTCGCTATCCGAGGTCCAGCTACCTCCAACTTTTGTCGGAAACTTACGCCCTTATCAGCAACAAGGACTACAATGGCTGCATTTCTTGGATGGGCGTAACTTTGGCGGCTGTCTTGCCGATGACATGGGACTTGGCAAAACGATCCAAATATTAGCCTTTCTGGCTACTCAAAAAGCAAAGGGACAATCTGCACCAACATTACTTGTACTTCCCACGACCTTAATTTTTAATTGGCGGCATGAAATCCAGCAATTCCTTCCATCTTTCCAGACGTTGGTTTTAGATGGTCCAAATAGAATGGAAAAAGGGATGCAGTTTGAACAATATGACCTTGTTTTAATTTCTTATCACAACCTGCTGACGGATATCAATATGCTGAAAAAAATAACCTTCAATTATGTCATATTGGACGAATCGCAGCAAATCAAAAACCCGGATTCCCAGCGATACAAAACGGTAAATTTATTAAAATCAAGAAATCGCATTATTTTAACAGGAACTCCTATCGAGAATAATACGATGGATCTTTATGCCCAGCTTTCCTTTATTGTGCCGGGGCTACTAGGAAGCAAAAAATATTTCAAAGATGTCTATACGACTCCTATTGATGCTTTCCATGACCGCAAGAGAAAAAAAATGCTGAAAGAGAAAATAAAGCCTTTCATTCTCCGTAGAACAAAACAGGATGTATTACGTGATCTTCCTGCAAAAAATGAACTGATCCTTTACTGTGAGATGAAAACCGCCCAACGGCGAATTTATGATCTTTATGAAAAAGAGTTTCGGGATTTTATCTCAGCCAAAGATGGCGATGAAATCAAGAAAAGCCCCATGCATGTCCTAAAAGGTCTAACAAAATTGCGTCAGATATGTAATTCAAGCAAACTTCTCCAAAACGAAGATCTGACTACCGCTGCGGACTCTGCCAAAATCGAAATGCTTATCGAGCAGATTCAGCATAAAAAAGACCAGCACAAAATGATCGTGTTTTCACAGTTTGTCAGTATGCTCAACCTGATTAAAGAGGCTTTGGATAAACAGGGGATTCGCGCGTTGATGCTCACGGGCCAGTCCAAAAATCGAGGTAAATTGGTTAGTGACTTTCAATCCGACAAGGATATCCCCGTTTTTCTGGTTAGTCTAAAAGCCGGTGGTACCGGACTTAATCTTACCGCAGCCGATGTAGTGTACCTGGTAGACCCCTGGTGGAATCCTGCTGTTGAACAACAGGCGATCGACAGGATCTATCGCATGGGGCAACAAAAGACGGTTACCGCTGTTCGATTAATCAGCCCTAACACGGTCGAAGATAAAATTCAGACCTTACAGCAAAATAAAAAGGAAATTAGCAACAGTATTCTGGATGAGGGCGGAAGTTTAGATGCCTTTTATCTCGACAAAAGCTATTTAATGAATTTGCTACGCTAAACTATTGAAATCAAAAAAGGGGACATCGATCGATGTCCCTTTTTTGTTTTCAGCTGCTCTTTATTTTTTGTCAGAAATGTACGTTTTGTTACCATTTCCGTTGATATAATATTTGCCACCTTTTGGACCGAGATATATTGTATGGCCGTTGTATTTTTCACTTGTTGCTTTATCAGTTGTTGCTACGGCATCCTTTTTAACAGCAGTGGCTTGTTTTTCAGCTTTAGCACTTTCTTTTTTCACGGCTTTTTCCTTCGCTTCCATTGGTGCTGCTGGCGCTGTTTTTGTATCAGCCATCTTTTTCGTCTGCGTTGACTTTTCCTTGACCGCAACTTCCTTCTTCGCTGTAGCTTTCACCGGCGCTGCCTTCGTTTTCGTTTCGGCCTCGTTGGCTTTAGTCTTTACTTTTTGTTCAGACTTTTTGGCTTCTTTTTCCATTTTTTTAGGAGCCGTTTGTGCATAGGATTGTCCCAATCCGACTGCAGCGATCAAAGCTAATGCAGCTGTGATTTTTTTGAAACGATTTATTGCTTTCATAACCCAATTGTTATTTAAATAATTGTAAATAAAAGCACAATACAAATGCCATATTTCGATTTAATTACCTGAAAAAATATTTTTTACAAATTTTTAACTTAGCCAAGGAATTATTCGACAACTTGTTTTCTAAATTTCGAATCAATTATATATTTTATCCCCTTTGCATCTATAAATACGGGCTTTCCATGGTAGTGCTCATTGCTCCTTCGATCAATGGCAACACGATACCGGGTGGGTGAACTAGTGGAGCTGTAGGTTATATTTCCAACCGATTCTCCAGGGCTCACGATTACTTCCGAACCTTCATATACGCGCTCACTCACCCTGCCCGTAAAACGCTGTTTTCCCGTTGACGTTTTTATTTTCTCCTGTTGCTCGGGCTCCTTATCAATCGGCGCGTCCAAGGTCATCACATCGACCTGTGGGCTTAAAGGGAAGAATGGATCTACCCACTGATATACAAAATGATAATCGGTTTCCAAGTTATTAAAAGCGTGCATTTGCTGCGCCCTTACAACACTTATCCCACCTCCTAAAATCAGCAGTGGCAGTAGGCAACGTCTAAAGAAGATTAATTCAACTCTTAACATATCTTTTTTTCCTTTCGTTTAGGTGCTCCCAAATAAAATGCCATCTCTCTCTAAAGCATCCATCTTTAACACATTTTTAACTAAAGCAATTTAGTTTGATATTTAACTATTTTATATTTAACTTTGTACTATGAAAAACGAATCCATGAATCCAGTAAAACCCTTAGTGGATAGTATCATTGCTTTGCGAACGAGCTTAAAACAATACTATATCCAGAAAATAAAGGAACAGCAATTGGATATCACCTATGAAATGTTGCAAGTATTGGCAGCACTGTGGAAAAAGGAGCAAATGAATCAGCAAGATATAGCCACAGCAATACAGAAGAACAAAGCAAGTGTCACTCCGCTGATCGATAATCTTTGTAAACGGGATCTGGTTAGACGCGTCAGCGATCCCAATGACAGGCGAAATAATTTAATCGAATTAACGGTAAAGGGAAACGAATATAGGACATTATTAGACCCTGTCCAACAAGACCTCTACCGTGTGATCCTGCAGGAGATATCAGAAAAAAAAGTATTGGAAATTACAGAAACTCTCGAAAAATTGACCGCAATTATTGATAAGCAATAGTATCGGGAGCCTTGATTTTCAGAAAAAAAGAAGATAAATAATTGAGTCATGAGCAATTCAACATTAAGTGAGAAAGAAATAAAACGAAGGCGGAAGATATGGATCATCAACATCCTATCTGCAGTCGTCATTGTGTTTACCATTATCTGGGGTATCTTAGTCTTTTTCCACATCAACGAATCTGTTTATACAGATGATGCCCAGGTAGATGCCCATATTACCCCTATAAATTCGCGTATCAGCGGTTATATCAAAGCAATTCGATTTGATGAGCATCAAAAAGTTCACAAAGGCGATACACTCGTCATTATTGATGATGCGGAGTACAGAATTTTATTACAAAATGCACAAGCCACTCTTGCCGATGCCAAAGCAAGTAAAACTATATCGCAATCTGGAATTGCCATTGCCAGCAATAGTACTGCGATAGCAAATGCCAATATCGATGAGATGAGAGCCCGGCTAGATAATATGGAATTGAATTATAGGCGTTACGAGAGTCTGGTGAAAGATGAAGCAGTAGCGCAATATCAATTCGATCAGGTAAAAGCAGATTATGAGGCCATGTTAGCCAAATATAAGGCACTTTTGGCGCAAGAGCGTGTATCGAAACTTAACACACATGAGTCTGAACAGAAGCTGTCGGTCAATGATGCCTCATTACTAAAGGCCGAATCTGCGATTGATCTAGCCAAGTTAAACCTTTCGTATACGGTTATCACGGCACCGTACGACGGTGTATTGGGACGGCGGACGATTGAAGAGGGTCAATTGGTGCAAAACGGTACGCCATTGGTCAATATTGTACGTGATGAGCAGAAATGGATTACCGCAAATTATACCGAAAGTCAACTAAAAAATATTGCCCTCGGGGCAAAAGTCAACATTGAAATTGATGCATTGGCCGGGAAGACATTTGAAGGTGAAGTAGCCGCCATATCCGAAGCAACAGGATCTAAGTATTCTGCTGTTCCGGTTGACAATTCTACGGGGAACTTTGTTAAGGTACAACAGCGCATTCCGGTTAGAATTAATTTTACAGCATCCAATACCCCAAAAGATCTCGCCATGCTTCGCGTAGGTATGAATGCTATCATACGTATTAAATAATCATGAAAGATCGTATATTCAGAGATTGGTTGAGTTCAGGTTGGGAATTGTTGTTTCTGTTTGTACTCAATATTTTATTTTCGTTCAATAATGGAATCCCAACATCCATTAACACGTATGTCATGAATGGATACGCCGGTATCACTGCAGATCTGAGTATGGCTACATATTGTTATTATGCAGGAATGGTATGTGCCATACCACTGGTATTTAGGTTGTTGAAATTATTTTCCAAAAAGACGATATTAATTGTATCTATCTTCATTATCCTCGCTTCCAATGCGGTTTTGGAACATGCTAATAATGGTGTTAACATCTGTATGGCCACATTTTTTATCGGGAGTGCCAAGATTATTGTCACGATGGCTATCATTGGGGAAATGATCCCTTTTCTCATGCCACGTGGAGAACGGTATCAATTATATGCAGTCTACTACCCCATGACAATGATCATTCCTGCCTTGGCAAGTTATGTATCTGTTCTATTTGCAACACGTTTCTATTGGGAAACTGTCTTTTTATTTCAAAATATACTACTTGCAGTAGCGTTGTTAATCTGCATCATCTTTATGAAATCGTCAGATTTTAAAAAGGTACCGCTGTATCAATATGACTGGTTTGGAAGTATTTTACTTTGTATTTCATTATTGAATTTTGCCTATTTCAGCACATATGGTCTGACACAAAATTGGTTTCATTCCAGGTTTATTTTGGTCACCGGAATCGCATCGCTCTGTTTTTTTATACTTTTTATAAATAGAAGTGTACTAATCCGAAAATCACTCTTAAATTTTGAAGCCTTTTCAACACGGATTCTGCCTATCTCCATTGGAACAATTTTTATTTTCGGCATTTTTTATAGCTCGACCTCGCTGTACTCCTCCCTTTTGGGAATTACGCTTGGTACAAACCCCTTGGAAGTCGCCGAAATAAATACCTATGTAATTCCTGGTTATATGATCGGCGCAGTAATCGCTTATATATATTTCAAAATAACAAAGAAATGCAAGTTCATTTTGGCATTCTCCGCAGCGTGTTATGCCCTATCTTGCTTTTTCTTTGCAAGGATTATTGACCAACATACAAACTCGGCTTTGTTCTATCTCCCTTTGACATTAAGAGGAATGGGCGTGATCACTTCCTACATTGGAATAGGCGTATATATGGCCGGCAATATTCCCAGTAAATATTACCTCTCTGGCTTAGTATTTTTGATTCTTACACGTTCATTTTTGGTGCCTGTAGTCTGGTCAAACATCATTGCCAATTGGTATTACCACCTACAGATCCTTAATGCCAATAATCTTGCTGGTATAATCGATCGAACAAATAGCTTGGTGCTACAAAGAGGAAATATAATGAAATCGGTCCAAGTCCAAGCCTCGCTACTATCCATACGCGACGCCTACTCCGGGCTATTTATTATCGGGGTAATCCTAACGTTATTCATCTTAATCTTCCCTTTTCATTCTTCGCCTATACGAAGAGTTTTCGACTGGAAGAGAAAAAATGCAACGAAAGAAGCTTTGCAAATTCCTATTTCTTAGTTAACTGTTATAAATTTCAGTAATATACTTGAATACGATACGCTCAGCGATTGCGTACTTATCGAAAAGTGTACGGAGATCGTCATAGAGCGTTTTGTTTTCAGCCTGCTCTTTTGGAAAATAGGATGATGAACGTACTCTTCCCAAGAACGACCGAAGATCCAATATCTGTTGGTTTGGCAAGGTTATTTTGATCATTGGACGTGGTGAAAAAAATTGTTTGAGATCATCGTCACTGATATTTTTGTGACTGACAGATTGATAGCTTGGTATATGGCTGAGCAGAAAATCTTCGTATTCCTGTTGAAAAGCGTCGTCCGGATCACGCTGGTTCCAAACCAACACAATATGTCCATTTTCGGTGAGGATGCGGGCGAACTCCCTTTTACATGCATCCCGATCAAACCAATGAAACGATTGACCCGCAAAAATAAGATCGACACAGCCAGACTCAATGGATGTACTTTCGCCGGTGGCATTCAGCGCGATTAAATTCCGATAGGTTTTAAAATGATGCAATAAAGATTCACGCATTTTCCGATTGGGTTCAACAGCAAAAACGTCATTTCCATTTTCGAGAAAAAGTTGCGTAGATAGCCCAGTGCCACTACCAATATCGGCAACCAACCATTTTTTATCCAGCCCTATCTGTTCTTTAAGTACTTGAATAATCTCTTTTGGATAACAAGGTCTAAATTTCTCGTAATCGACAACCCGGTCTGTGAATCTATCAATACTGTTTTTGTTCATACTAAGAATTACTGTAACTAGTCGATTATACCTTCGTCTTTAAAACTATAATAGCCGTTATCGGTAAAGATTAAATGATCGGCAACTCTAATATCCATAATTTTAGAGGCTTCAACAATTTTTTGCGTCAGAATTTTGTCAGCATTGCTGGGATACAAGGTGCCCGATGGGTGGTTATGAACTAAAATAATGGCATGTGCTTTAAGGCTGAGTGCGGAGCGTAAAATTATCCGGACATCGACCGGCGTAAAATCATTACCACCACGGCCGATGAGCTGTTTGTCCAATATTTTATACCCCGTATTCAAATACAGAGTCCAAAACTCTTCATGAGGCAGATCCTGCAGGATGGGTTTCATCAAGTTGTAAACGAAGCGGCTGCTATTTACCAGCTTTCGTTCTTCTGCAGGCAGGTCGTTTTTGCGGCGGGCGAGCTCCAATGCCGCAATAATGGCGATGGCTTTTGCTTCACCTATCCCTTTATATAGGCTCAGTTCCGAGACCTCCATCATCGAAAGGGTGTGCAGGTTATTTTTGACATCAGCCAATATGCGTCGACATAATTCGACAGCACTTTCATTTTTGGAACCAGAGCCGATCAGGATAGCCAATAATTCGGCATCTGTAAGCGCCCTACGCCCCTGGCTCAATAGCTTCTCTCTCGGGCGGTCGGCCTCTGCCCACTCCCGAATGACTAGTTTGTACGGATTTGACATCTAAAGTTAATTATAATTGGCTAGCGTACATAAATATACAAAAAATAGCTAATTAATATCCTGAGAAATACACAATCTATCAATTAAAAAAAATTGGCAATCGCGATTTACTTCACATTTCACTCTGAAACGTTATCTTTGTATTTCATAAAAATTTTTGAATATGAGTAAAGCGATTATTAAAACAGAAAAAGGCGACATGACTGTGGAGTTCTACACAGCTGATGCTCCAAATACAGTAGCCAATTTTATCAAACTTGCTAAATCAGGATATTATGATGGATTAGCGTTTCACCGTGTGATCCCTGATTTCGTTATCCAAGGTGGATGTCCAAATTCACGTGAAGGTGCTGCTGGAATCCCTGGAACAGGTGGACCTGGTTATAAAATTGACTGTGAACTAACAGGCGAAAACCAATACCACGATAGAGGTGTATTGTCTATGGCTCATGCAGGTCGTAATACAGGTGGTTCGCAATTTTTCATCTGTCATAGCCGTAACAACACTGCGCACTTAGATCGTAACCATACTTGTTTTGGAAAAGTAATCGAAAACGTAGACATCGTTGACGATATCAGACAAGGTGACCGTATTTTATCAATTGAAGTTATCGAAGATTAATTCTTGGAGATTTAAATAATATTAAAATGAATTTAAGAGCATTAGTATCCGTAACTGGTAAACCAGGATTGTTCAAATTGGTTGGACAAAATAAAGGTGGTTTTATTCTAGAAACCCTTGATCAAGCAAAAATTAAAACTGTAGTAAGTTTATCTTCTACAAAAATGGCGACTTTGGAAGATATCACAATCTATGGTGAAGAAGAAGAAATTCGTCTATTGAATATTTTTGAAACAATCAAAGAGAAAGGCATCGCTCTACCAGATACAAAATCTGATGGCGCTACTTTAAGAAATTTCTTCCGTGAAGTAGCTCCTGGCCATGATGAATCACGTGTTTATTCTTCGGATATTAAAAAGGTTATCACATGGTATAACATTATCAAGGAATTCCCTTTATTTGAAGAAGAAGCACCAGCTCCTTTAATGTAAACTTTTACATATAGCCCAAATAAAAAAGGAGTTGATCAAATGATCAACTCCTTTTTTATGGTGTTTTCTTTTCAATGATGTTTCCTTGATGTGTTGTTTCCTAATGAAACACTACATAAAGTACATTTTTTTCGATGTTCTTTTGATCCTTGGCCCCATCAAGCTTAACATGTGCTTTTGTTACCTCAAATTCTTTGGGTTCAAATTTCTTTTCGACAACGGCAGTGGTCGTAAAGCGCAAAAGGGAATTTTCATCCGCATTGAGATAGGCATCAATTTCAAGTATGCCTTCGTTTTCGTCAAACACATAAGGATGCAACACATTGATTCCTTTCGGAATACGTGGACTTTTCCAGACAACAAATTTAGGGAGCGTCTTATCGCTTGCATCAATTTTATTGTAAATAGCCTGCTGACAGGTAATTCCGGCAATTACTTTTGTTTTTCCGGTCTTATCGATCATATACTCTTTGGGATTTATGCGTATCTGCACTTTCGCCAATCCATTAAGTCTCCCTTCAGGATAGTTCAGCCCTACATGGATAGCCTCATTTTCGCTATTTGCTAGAAAAACCTCGCCTAAGCCTTTGTTATAATTCACATAATTTTCCAGGCGGTAAGTCAGGCCTTCAGCATTCGATTTTGCTTGCTGTTGATCAAATTTAATTTCCATCTTGCGTAAAGGAACAAGCATCAGCTCCATGCGCTGCAGGGGATTTTCAATTTCAAAGCTATCTTTCTTTATCTGTTCCGCCTGAGGTAGTGCGGATATCGCTTTCCACAATGCAGCAGGTGAACTATCATTGGTCAGATTCATCAACTTGATCAGTTCAGCAAAAGGCATATTAGGAAAAGTAACTTTTTGTACGATTACCGCAGCATTGATCCGTTTAGAAGAGCGGATATCCGTTGTTGTATTTGATTCTTCATGTAGCTTAACCTCTTTAGGTGTAGAGGATTGACAATTGTGAAAAAGAAGCACTATGCCTAATAATGGGAAAACTAAGGCGTACTTTTTTAGATATTTTTTCATATCTATAGCTGTTTAAATGTAGTATAGACAAATTTACCTTATTTGACGCAGATATCACAAAAAAAGCCCCAGAATTTATATCCGGAGCTTCTTTTATCTTACACTAGCACATAGGCTATTCGCTTTAATTAATGACCTTTTGGTTCGGCATCGATACGTTTAATATCTGCTCCTAATTTACGCAAGCGTTCTTCGATATCTTGATAGCCACGTTCAATCTGTTCGATATTGTGGATCACAGATTTTCCTTTAGCAGATAGGGCTGCAATCAATAAAGAAACCCCGGCACGAATATCTGGCGAAGTCATCTCAATACCTCTCAGATGATGTGATTTATTCAGTCCAATAACGGTTGCGCGGTGCGGATCGCACAAGATAATCTGAGCCCCCATATCGATCAATTTGTCCACGAAGAACAAACGGCTCTCGAACATTTTTTGGTGGATCAATACGTTTCCTTTTGCCTGAGTCGCCACAACAAGTACGATACTTAATAAATCGGGCGTAAAACCTGGCCAAGGTGCATCTGAAATCGTCAGGATAGATCCATCGATAAATGTATCGATTTCATACGATTCTTGCGCTGGAATAAAAATATCATCACCGCGTAATTCAAACTTGATGCCTAAGCGCGAAAATACAGATGGAATAACACCCAGTTCTTCAAAACAGACATCTTTAATGGTGATTTCTGAACCTGTCATTGCTGCAAGGCCGATGAAAGAACCTATTTCAATCATATCAGGCAACATGCGGTGTGAAGTTCCCCCCAGACGCTCTTCGCCTTCGATGGTCAACAAATTAGATCCAATACCGGATATTTTAGCCCCCATGCGATTCAACATCTTACATAGTTGTTGTAAATAAGGCTCACAAGCAGCGTTGTATATCGTTGTTGTCCCTTTTGCCAATACAGCAGCCATCACGATATTTGCCGTACCCGTTACAGAAGCTTCGTCCAAAAGGATATAACTTCCTTTTAACTCCGTTGCATCAACGTTAAAAAAATGGGTAGTCGCATCGTACACAAACTTAGCACCCAATTTTTCAAAACCCAAAAAGTGGGTATCTAATCGTCTACGTCCGATTTTATCACCCCCCGGTTTCGGAATAGCGGCTTTTCCGAATCGAGCCAACAAAGGACCGACAATCATGATAGAGCCACGCAACCCACCGCCTTTTTCTTTAAATTCGGGTGACTGGAAATAGTCTATATTTATATCTTTAGCTTCAAAAACGTATGTGTCCTTATCTATGCGATCAATTTTAACACCTAAAGCAGCCAATAGATCGATCAACTTATTGACATCCTTAATATCTGGGATATTACTGATGGTCATAGGTTCTTCTGTCAGTAAAACTGCAGAAAGGATCTGTAAGGCCTCATTTTTTGCTCCTTGAGGAATAATCTCTCCCTTTAACGGTTTTCCACCGATTATTTCAAATGCGTTCATTTATATATAAGTGATATCTTCTTAGTGTCATACCCCTGTTCTTGTATTTGTCTCGGGATATTTAGCCTTCCGCCCAACATACCGGGATCGGAGACCAAAGAACCTTGTTTTTTTATAAAACAGCGCGATTCTTAAAAAAAGAAGGCAATTGTAAAGAAATCTGTTAATCACTTCGCAATTGCCTGCTTCTTTAAACAAAATCTTTAAGAACTAGCCTCGTTTATTATTATAATTACCCTGCGGCTTTCTGTTTCTGTTATTGTTGTTATTGTTGTCCCTACCGTAGCTGTTGTTATTGTTATCCCTACTGTAGCTGTTGTTATTGCTTCCGTAGTTATTGCGCTTCGTATTATTGTTGTTGTTACTTGTCATACGAGGCTTGCCTCCACCTTTCGACTGGTGACCGGAATTATTATTATTGTTATTGTTATTATTTCCGCCTGAGTTACTGTTAGCCGGACCTTTAACGCGATTTCCCGGAGGCGGAGTTTTAAAGTCAAGTTTGGTCAATACGGTACCTTCCGGTAAGGTCAATTGATAACCTGACAATTCTTTGAGATCCTGGATGATCAACTCGTCCGAAACAGAATCCTTATTCCAGGTCAGGTAGGCCATTTTCATAAAATTGGCGATACCGATAACCATCTGCTCTCTTTTAGCCTCGTCATTAGCCAATAAAGCCTTTTCAATCATTTTCTCTACGGTAAAACCATAGTGCTTGAATCTAATGGAATGCTGCGGATAGCCCAAATGCTCAATTTCGTGTTTCACACTTTTCGCTGTAGCAATTGGATAAGGAGAGTCAATATCCAATTTAAAATCAGAGATAATCTGTAGGTGATCCCACAGTTTATGTTTAAAATCAGACACGTCTCTCAAATGTGGGTTCAATACCCCCATCATATCGATTACAATCTGCGCATGTTTATTTCTTTCTTCCTTTGTGGGTAAAGTACAGATGTAATCTACCATATTTTGCACATTGCGACCATATTCTGCAAGGATCAATTTTGGTCTAGTGCTGTTGTAGTCAAAGTTCATATAGCTAATATAAGTACCTAATTAAACGATCAAGATGCCGTTTTGGTATTTTATTATTGAATTATTCTAAGTTTTGCAAATTTAAGCAACAATTGTTTCTGTCCCAACTCTTTAAAGAAAATAGTTGCTTTTATATCTCCTTTGTTTCCTTCGAGATTAACAACTTTCCCAAATCCAAAACGTTCATGTTCAACTTCCATGCCGACTTGAAGATTTGATGTATCTGAAGGAGCAAAACCCGCAGTAGGTTTGTGGGCTTTCGGTAGTATTGATGTCGTTTTAACCATCGGCTTAGGCTTAGGTTTAGAAAACGTATCATCACTATCCTTTTTTTGCCATGCAATTCGTTCGCCTTGAAAACTTCCGGCTGAGGCAGAAGTTTGTCGTGGTTTAAAATCCAATGCAAGACATGCCGGATTCAATTCATCCAAGAAGCGACTGGGTTCGCAGTTATTCAGCGTTCCCCAACGATATCGCGAAGTAGCATACGAAAGTAGTAATTTTTTTTCAGCTCTCGTAACAGCGACATAAAAAAGTCTTCGTTCCTCTTCCAATTCCGACCTGGAATTCAACGACAACTGGGAAGGAAACAGGTTTTCTTCTAAGCCTACAATGAAAACAATCGGAAATTCCAATCCTTTGGAAGAGTGGATGGTCATCAATGATACAGTATCAGCATTTGGATCTTTATCATTATCGTCGTTTGTCAACAGGGCGATATCCTGCATATAGACATCAAGTCCACGCTCTTCGATATCTTCCCGTTCCGAAAATTCCTTGATACCATTGAGGAGTTCCTGGATATTTTCGTAACGCGCCAGCCCCTCTACCGATTTGTCTTCATACAATTCTTTCAGAATACCACAGTGCTGCGCAATATGCATTGCCGTATCAAATGCGTTATTGTTTTTGGCAAGAGCCTGAAAACTCTGTATCATCTGTGCAAAACCACCGACAGAAGTTGCACTACGTCCGTCTAGAAACTGGGCTGCATTTGCAACAACATCCCATATACGGTATTGATTCTGATCTGCAGCGATCATGATCTTCTCTATCGTCGTATCCCCGATCCCTCTACGTGGATAATTGATAACACGCTTTAGTGCTTCCTCATCATTTGGGTTGAAGGTAAGTCTGAAATACGCGATCAGATCTTTAATTTCTTTCCGTTGATAGAAAGAAGTACCACCGTATATTTTATAGGGAATATTAATTTTGCGTAAGGCCTCCTCCATTGCCCTGGATTGGGCGTTGGTACGATACAAAATAGCAAAATCTTTATAATTAAGTCCTTTTAACGATTTCTCTTCAATGATCTGGTCAGCAACGATCTTACCTTCCTCATTGTCAGAGAAAGCACGTGAAACCTTGATCTTTTCGCCCTCTTCATTATCCGAGAAAACATTTTTTTCCAATTGATTCTGATTATTCGCAATCACCGAATTGGCCGCATTCACGATCATCTTAGTCGATCGATAATTCTGCTCCAGTTTAAAGATCTTCACATCAGGATAATCCTTTTGGAAATTCAGGATATTCTGAATATTTGCACCACGAAATGCATAGATCGACTGTGCATCATCACCAACCACGCAGATATTTTCGTTGACTGCTGCCAGGCGTTTCACAATAAGGTATTGGGAGAAGTTGGTATCCTGGTACTCATCGACCATCAGATAGCGAAATTGATGCTGATATTTATGCAATACCTCTGGATGCTTGTTTAACAAGACATTTGTTTTAAACAAGAGGTCATCAAAATCCATTGCTCCAGCACGGTAACAGCGTTGTGCATAGGTCATATAAATCTGCCCCAATTGACCACGACCATTGGAAATATCTTCGGCCAGTATGGCTTCATTCTTATTATATTCCTGCGGTGAGATCAAGTTGTTTTTTGCCTGTGAGATACGTCCATACACATGATTGACATTATACAGCTTATCATCGAGATTCATTTCCTTTAAAATGGCACGCAACAAACTTTTGGTATCGTCCGTATCGTAGATGGTAAAGTTTCTGGGATAACCGATCAATTCTGCTTCGACACGGAGTATCTTTGCGAATACCGAGTGGAATGTTCCCATCCAAATATTTTTCGCTTCGCTTCCAACAACAGAAACGATACGTGCGCGCATCTCTTTGGCAGCCTTGTTGGTAAATGTTAATACCAAGATATTGAATGGATCAACACCTTTTCGAATCAAGTGTGCTACACGATAGGTAATTACCCGTGTTTTTCCTGAACCAGCTCCCGCAACAATCATCACAGGACCTTCTGTTTGCTCTACGGCTCCTCGTTGTGAAGGGTTTAAACCCGCTAAATAATCCAAATTAACTCCTTAAATTTTAAAACCTGAGAATAGGGTATAAAAGTACAAATTTCCTATTGATCACTGGGGCTATCTTGCTAATATTTTTACACAAAAAAACCGATAATCAAGATTATCGGTTTTTATATCATCCAAGCAACATCTAGCCTCTGCTGTTATAATTTGGTGCTTCCTTCGTAATGGAAATATTATGTGGATGGGACTCTCTCAACCCTGCTCCTGTAATACGGACAAATTGTGCTTCCTGTAATTTTTCAATTGTTGCAGCACCACAGTATCCCATAGAAGCGCGTAATCCGCCAATATATTGATAAACGACCTCAGCCAATGTACCTTTGTAAGGAACACGCCCAACGATACCTTCAGGAACCAATTTTTTGATATCATCTTCTACGTCTTGGAAATAACGATCTTTAGATCCTTTTTCCATGGCTTCGATTGAGCCCATACCGCGGTAAGATTTAAACTTACGTCCCTCATAGATAATTGTTTCACCCGGAGCTTCTTCCACACCAGCGAATAAAGAGCCAGCCATAATTGTGCTTGCTCCGGCTGCAATTGCTTTTGCAATATCACCGGTTTGTTTGATACCTCCGTCTGCGATCAATGGCACGCCAGTTCCTTTAAGGGCTTTGGCAACTTCATATACGGCATAAAGCTGCGGAACACCGACACCAGCGATAATACGGGTTGTACAGATAGAGCCCGGTCCGATACCTACTTTTACAGCATCTGCACCTGCTTCAGCCAAAGCTGTTGCTGCTGCACCTGTTGCAATATTTCCAACGATTACCTGTAGGTCAGGGAACTGCGATTTCACCAATTTCAACTTATCGATTACACCTTTAGAATGCCCATGTGCTGTATCGATTGTAACCACATCCACACCTGCTTTCACCAAAGCCTCCACGCGGTCAAGGGTATCTGGTGTAACGCCTACTGCCGCACCAACCAATAAACGACCATGGCTATCTTTGGCAGCATTTGGGTAATGCTTATATTTTTGTATATCTTTAAAGGTAATCAAGCCTTTCAAAATACCTTCTTCATTGACTACTGGAAGTTTTTCGATTTTTTCGTTTTGAAGAATTTCTTCCGCTTTCACTAAATCCGTTCCTTCGGGAGCAACCACAAGATTTTCCTTGGTCATCAATTCATTGATGGGACGGCTCATATCTTTTTGGAAACGAAGATCACGATTCGTCACAATACCGACCAATTGACCTTTTTCGTTCACAACAGGGATTCCACCAATCTTGTGCTCCTTCATAATATTGAAGGCATCACCCACCGTTGCTGTTGCCAATAACGTAACTGGATCCTGAATCATACCGCTCTCAGAGCGTTTTACTTTACGTACTTCAGCAGCTTGTTCTGCAATAGTCATGTTCTTATGTAACATACCAATACCGCCAGCTTGTGCAATCGCAATCGCCAAATCAGCACCGGTTACCGTATCCATTGCTGCAGAAACCAATGGAATATTTAATTTGATTTTTTTTGTTAGCGAAGTGCTCGTATCAACGTCACGGGGTAAAATTTCAGAATAAGCTGGAATTAATAAGACGTCGTCGTAAGTGAGACCTTCTGCTACGAATTTTTGTGGATCTAATTGCATGGCAAATATGTATTGGGTTTTCTATTTGCCAGGCAAATTTAAGAAAAATAAGCAATAATAAAAAATAAAAGATACAAATTACAATCGGAAGACAAATTAGAAACGTTATGAATTAAGACTACATGACGGCCCCTATGTTGGCAATATCATTTTTTGGCAAGCTATTTGCTTTTGTGTAACACGAAAAGTTATTTTAATTAATGAAAATATAAAGATAAGATAATTATGAAAAAGACATTACTCTCATTAGCTGCCGTCGCAGCATTAGCATTTGGCGCACAGGAAGCGAAAGCTCAGTCTCCATTCAGATCAGCGATAGGTGTTGTATTCGATGGTACAACAACTGACTTATGGGGTGTTCAATATAAGCAATCTTTTGGCGGTGCCAACATGGGACAAGCACAGGTGATGTTTGACGACCACGTGGTTGCTGTAGGTGCAGACTACCAATATGCAAGACCCTTCCAAGGCGTGAATGGTTTGGGATGGTATGCCGGCGTTGGTGCACAATTGACATTTATCGACGTAGGAGATAATATTACAAATGTTGCTTTACGTCCTCAACTAGGTTTGGAATTCAAAATTCCAGTTGCTCCGATTGCTTTCCACGCAGACTGGAAACCAGACTGGAGATTGAATCACAATAGTGATTTTGATGCATCAACATTTTCTTTTGGTATCAAATACACATTGAAATAATATAAGCAACTAAACAGTGTAAAAAGGTCCTTCTCGTCTTGAGTAGGGCCTTTTTTTATAAATAAAATCAATTAATATTTCTTTTTTTCTTCAATTCTCCTATTTTTATGCCGTTGACCTAATTGGCATAAATAAAACTTTTCATTCTACAAAAATTTTATACCTTTGCCATTCTTGGTAAAATGTGATTAAACGAGAACTAATTATCAATTACATAAACAGTATTTAACATTAAAATTAATACAATTATAACAGACGATGCAAGGTAAAGGGCTGATTAAACTTTTAGTGATAGTGGTGTCATTAGCGTGTCTATACTCCCTATCATTTACTTGGGTGACCCGCAATGTGGAGCGAGATGCTGAGAATTTTGCCAAAGGAGACTTGGCGAAAGAGAAAAGCTACCTCGACTCAATGGCCGGTGAAGTAGTGTACAATTTAGGTTTTGCAAAATACACCTATCGGGAAGCTAAAGCAAATGAACTCGCTTTGGGATTGGATTTGAAAGGCGGTATGAACGTAACCATGGAGATCTCATTGGACGAATTGATCCGCAATTTGGCGAACAATCCAAAAGATGAGAAATTCAACAAAGCGTTGGAGCAAGCAGTAGCAAAAAGCAAAACGAGTGCAAAAACAGTCGTTGCTTTATTTATGGAGGAATACAAATCCATCGGTGCGACAACGCCACTTTCAACATTCTTCTCAACAAAAGACAATGCTTCTTTAATTAAACCGGGTGATTCAGACTCCAAAGTTGAATCATTCCTTCAAAAAGAAGCAGACAATGCCATCCAAAATTCTTACAAAGTACTTCGTACGCGTATCGACAAATTTGGCGTTGCATCTCCAAACATTCAAATTCAACAAGGTACAAACCGTATTTTAATCGAATTACCTGGTGTAAAAGATGAAAGCCGTGTTCGTAACCTATTACAAGGTTCAGCTAAATTGGAATTCTATGAGACCTATACGAATCAGGAAGTTTATCCAATATTAGAAAATATCGACAAAACTTTAGCTTCAACGTTAAAAGCTGCTCCAGCAGCTACGACAAATGCTGCTGCAGATACAAGCAAAAAATCTGATGATTTATTGTCTAATCTAACCGGTGGTAAGAAAGATGCTAAGAAAGACAGTGCTGCTGTAAATCTAGGTCAGAAAAATCCATTATTTGAAGTATTACGTCCAGCAGTTTATATGGGCGAAAACCAACAAATGGCGCTTATGCCAGGTTCAATGGTTGGTATTGCTTCTTTAAAAGATACAGCAAAAGTAAATGCTTATTTACAACGTCCAGAGGTAAAATCAATCCTACCTGGAAACTTAAAACTTTTATGGGCTGTAAAACCTGAGCAAAAGACACCTGAGCAACTATCATTATATGCAATTAAGGGGGCTGGACAAGACAACGGTGCTGTATTGACAGGAGATGTCATTACGGATGCAACAGCAAACTTTGATGAGAAAAATCAACCTGTGGTTGGTATGCAAATGAACAGCGAAGGTGCACGTGAATGGAAGAAAATTACTGCAAAAGCGGCTCAAAACAGAGATGCAATTGCGATCGTTCTTGATAATGTGGTTTATTCTGCTCCTTCTGTAAACGGTGAAATCCCAAATGGTAGTTCATCAATCTCTGGATCCTTTACGGTAGAAGACACCAAAGATTTAGCAAACGTATTGAAAGCAGGTCGTCTTCCGACAACTGCTAAAATCGTTGAAGAAGCTATTGTGGGACCTACTCTAGGTCAGGCTGCCATCGATGCGGGTGTTAACTCTGCTGTTATCGGTATTATCGTAGTAATGATCTTTATGATCGCTTACTACAATACTGCAGGTATCGTGGCAAACATCGCGGTGTTGTTAAACGTATTTATCATTATGGGGGTATTGGCATCCTTAAATGCTGTACTCACCTTACCGGGTATCGCGGGTATCGTATTAACGATGGGTACTGCGGTCGATGCGAACGTCTTGATTTATGAACGTATCCGTGAAGAACTGGGCTTAGGAAAATCGATCCGTCAGGCTGTTGCAGATGGTTACAAACACGCTTTACCTTCCATCCTGGATTCGCAGATCACAACGTTTTTGATCGGTATTATCTTATTCTTATTTGGTAGCGGTCCAATCTTAGGTTTCGCAACAACATTAATGGTGGGTATCATTACTTCATTGTTTACTGCGATCCTTGTTACTCGTGTTATTTTCGAATGGATGTTGGCGAAAGATTTCAAAATCAAAGTCTCTTTCCCTTGGTCTGCAAATACCTTGCATAATGCAAACTTTAAATTCGTTCAGAAACGTAAAATCTTTTATGCGATTTCAATCGTTGCCGTGTTAATTTCTGCGGCATCAATTTTCACAAAAGGATTCAGTTTAGGTGTAGACTTCCAAGGTGGCCGTACGTATACTGTCCGTTATGATAAACCTGTGGACTTGGAAGCTGTACGTACAAACTTGGATGATATCTTCCAGAAAACAACTGAAGTAAAAGTCTTTGGTGCATCCAACCAACTGCGTATAACAACAACTTACCATATCGAAGAAACTTCGGACACTGCTGATAAAGAGGTATTGGACAAATTAAACCAAGGTTTATCAAAAGTAGATGCTTCCAATAAACATGGGATCCTTTCGTCTCAAAAAGTTGGACCAAGTATCGCTACCGACATCAAATCTAGAGCAACCAGTTCCGCAGTTTTCTCTATCATCATTGTTGCAGCTTACATCCTGATCCGTTTCCATAAATGGGAATATTCAGTTGGAGCAGCTATTGCAACAATTCACGATGCGATTATTTTATTGGGATTATTCTCAATTTTGGATGGTATCGTACCATTCTCATTGGATATTGACCAACACTTTGTGGCAGCGATATTAACTGTAATTGCCTACTCGGTGAATGATACAGTGGTTGTATTTGACCGTTTACGTGAATTCGTATCGAAACCAAATGCGCATAATGAAGATCTAGGCGATGTGGTAAACCATGCGATAAACTCTACTTTAAGTAGAACAATCATCACATCATTGACAATCGTGTTTGTTCTTGCTGTATTGTTTATCTTTGGTGGTGAAGTTATCCGTGGATTCTCATTCGCGATCTTAGTCGGTGTTATCGTAGGTACATATTCATCTATTATCTTAGCTGCACCTTCAGTATATGACTTACGTAAAGGAAAGCATTTGGCAGAAGGTAATACTGCTAAAAAAGCTGAAGTCGTAAGACCATAATAGCTGATATTGATAAAATAAAAAAGGGCGTTCGAATGAACGCCCTTTTTTATTGCATTCAAATTACTTGTCACACTAAATATTTTAAATATATTTGTTACACTAAATATTTGTATGCTAAACGAAAAATTTGACCGCTACTCTTTCATCTTGGACCAAACGGCCAAGAAAGTAAAACAGTTCGCCCAATCTTCTTTTGCGGAGAAAGGATTTGATATTACTGTAGACCAATGGACCATCTTAAAGGCTTTATACGAAACAGATCAACTTTCACAAAAAGAATTGGCAAAGCGCTGCGGAAAAGACCAGCCCACACTGACACGGATCGTAGATATCCTCCTTAAAAAAAATCTAGCTGAGCGGATCACTGACGAAACGGACCGTCGGAGTCTATACCTCCATTTGACAGAAGAGGGAAAATTAAAAGTAGCATCGCTTACGCCAATTGTTACGGAGATTCGCATGAAGGCCTGGGAAAATCTAGCGGACGAAGATTTCGAAGCTTTCACAAGGATTTTGAATACAATATATAACAATTTAAATATAGAATAGCTATGATAAATACGGATATCTGTATCATCGGAGCAGGACCTGTTGGCCTATTCGCAGTTTTTGAAGCTGGGCTTTTAAAAATGCGCTGCCATTTGATTGATGTGTTACCCCAAGTGGGCGGTCAACTTTCGGAGATTTACCCCCATAAGCCTATCTACGACATTCCTGGTTATCCAAGTATCACTGCGCAGGAGTTGATCGATAAACAGCTTGAACAGATTAAACCCTTTGACCCCACATTCACCTTAGGCGAGCGTGTGGAACATATAACAAAACAGGACGACGGTTCTTTTATTGTAGAAACCAATGATCATACGATGGTTCATACACAGGTCATTGTCATCGCTGGGGGCTTAGGTTGCTTTGAACCACGCAAGCCCGAAATTCCGAATCTTCATCTCTTTGAAGGAAAAGGCGTAGATTATATGGTAAAAGACCCAGCCAAGTACCGGGATAAAAAAATCGTCATTGCCGGTGGCGGTGATTCCGCGCTCGATTGGACCTTCCATCTCGCAGATATTGCGCAACAGGTCACTTTAATCCACCGAAGTGACTCCTTCAGAGGCGCTCCGGACTCGGCTGAAAAGGTTTTCAAATTGGCCCAACAAGGTAAGATCAACTTATTATTGTCCCACAATCTGACCAATATTCATGGCAATGACTACTTGTCCCATGTTGAAACAATCAATAAAGAAAAAGAAGTCATCGCAACAGATGCAGACTATTTCATTCCCTTATATGGTCTTACGCCGAAGCTTGGTCCAATCGCAGATTGGGGATTAAATATCGATAAAAATGCGATAGAGGTCAATACGCTTGATTACTCAACCAATATCGAGCGGATCTATGCTATTGGAGACATCAACACCTATCCAGGCAAACTGAAACTCATTCTCTGCGGGTACCATGAGGCTGCCCTGATGTGTCAGAGTGCTTTTAAATTTGTCTACCCAGATCAAAAATTGACATTCAAATACACCACTGTAAACGGTATAAATACATTCTAGCCATGGACGATAATTTAATTCAAGTCACTGTTATTGATCGTGATGGGACCGAAAATACGCTGGAAGTTCCTACCGATATCAACCTATCACTCATGGAGATTTTAAAGGCATCCGAATATGAAATTCTGGCCACTTGTGGAGGTATGGCGCTGTGCGCCACCTGTCATGTCGAAGTTGTCGAAGGCCTGGATACGCTTCCTTCAGCGAGTGATCAGGAGCTCGACATGCTGGACACGCTTCCGGATGCCGATGATCAAAGCCGTCTTGCCTGTCAGCTTTATCTGCACAATAACAACAACGGTATGAAAATCAAGATAAAAGGCGCGCTACAATAGTGTCATCATTGTGTATTTTATACACAATGATGACACTATACATCTTTTTTTTTCAAAGGGTACAATGTACACTATAAAGAGCTAAAAATCAAACAACTACAAAACATATTATTGAAAGAATTAGCCTCTTTACAATAAAATTCACAACATATCAGCATAATAAATAAATATTTTTTAGCTTTTTGAGCCAAAATTTAAGATATTTGCAGCTTAATTCGATTGTACCGAATTTTTACAACAAACTATTAAAAATATGCCAAGCAATAGTTCAAATAGAAAATTCCCAAGAGTAATCATTATTGGTGCTGGATTTGGAGGAATTGAAGTTGCTAAAAAGCTTAAAAATAAGGAAGTTGAAGTTCTGTTGCTGGACAGAAATAACTTTCATACTTTTCAACCATTGATGTACCAAGTTGCCACGGGTACTCTTTCAGCGGACTCCATCTCCTTCCCTGTTCGCAAAATGTTCAAAGGCCAAGACAACTTTCATTTTAGACTTGCTGACGTAAAAAGTGTAGACAATGAGGCTAAGATTGTAAGAACAGATGTTGGTGATTTTGACTACGATTATTTAATTGTTGCGACAGGTGCTACCACGAACTTCTTCGGAAATCAGCAAATCACGAAATATGCTTTGCCGATGAAAAATATACAAGAAGCATTAAATATTCGAAGCTATGTTTTACAGAACCTCGAAGAAGCAGTACGAATAGAAAACCCTGCTGATCGTAAAGCTAATTTGAACTTTGTTATTGTTGGGGGTGGTCCAACAGGTGTAGAACTTTCGGGAGCAATCGCAGAAATTAAAAACAATGTTCTTGAGAAAGATTATCCAGAATTGAAAAAATCTGAGATGTCGGTTTACCTGGTTGAAGGACTTCCAAAAGTATTGGCCAACTTATCTGAAAAATCTTCTAAAGATTCAGAAAAGTACCTCAAAGATTTGGGTGTAGAAGTATTATTGAATGTTCAGGTAACTGGATATGATGGCAATTCAATTACTTTCGCCGATGGCAGAAGCATTGAAACAAAAACTGTTATCTGGGGAGCAGGTGTAGCTGGGCAGTATCCGAATGGTTTCAAAAAGGAGATTATCCAACGTGGTAACCGTATACAGACAGATGATCAATGCCGTGTTATTGATATGCCAGGGGTCTATGCTATTGGTGATGTTTCGGCATTTATCACAGATGATCTTCCTCGTGGCTTACCTGGTGTTGCACCGGTAGCGCAACAGCAGGGAGCATATGTTGCCAAACACATTCTTCAAACAATGTCCAATCAACCAACTGAGAAATTCAACTATTTCGACAAAGGGTCCATGGCTACGGTAGGTCGTAATAAAGCTGTCGTTGACATGGGAAAAATCCATTTCAATGGATTCTTTGGCTGGATGACCTGGATGTTTGTCCACTTGATGTCCATCTATGGATTCAGAAATAAATTGATCACATTCGTAAACTGGTCGATCAAATTTTTCACCAAAAACAGTGGTGTGCGTTTGATCTTCCACAAATATGATGAGCCAACTCCAGAGGAAAAACAAGCAGAAACTGCCCACTAACTTCCTATTGGAGTCTAAATAAACATATTTCAGTAGCCCGACAGCGGCATTATCCCAAACGATAATGCCGCTGTTTCTTTTATCTTTATTAACCTTCTGAAGCTGTTCTCTTCGCCATATTAACCTACTGAATAGGCTTCTAAAACGTTGTGACGGCTTCGCTTATCAGCTCTTCATAGCATTTGAGTCTTTAGCTAGTTTTCAAAACCACCTTTTCACTTTTGGATTCTTGCTCCTTGTGCTCCATGATTTAAAAAACACCCACTTATTTCTTAATTTAACACGGCGTCTGATTAAAAATAACTTCAGCCGGGACGTAAGAATTACAGATTATATTCGTTAAATTTAAAGACAGTTTTTTCCAGATAGAATTTACTTTCAGAATGTAGTTTTTTTTGATGTATAACCTCAAAAAGATTAATTTTTTTTGTGTAGGTTTGCATATTATTTTAAAATAGCTTAAGGATTAGCAGATGGGCTTATTTAATTGGTTTACGCAAGAAGTTGCGATTGACTTGGGTACTGCAAATACCCTAATAATTCATAATGACAAAGTAGTAGTGGATGAACCTTCTATTGTTGCATTTGACCGCACCACAAACAAAGTGATCGCCATTGGTCGCCAGGCCATGCAAATGGAGGGTAAAACACACGACAATATAAAGACAGTACGTCCTTTACGTGATGGAGTAATCGCTGATTTTACGGCAGCTGAGCACCTGATCAGAGGTATGGTAAAATTGGTAAACAATGGTAAGAGCTGGTTTTTTCCTTCCCTACGTATGGTTGTTTGTATTCCTTCCGGTATTACGGAAGTAGAGAAAAGAGCTGTCCGCGATTCAGCAGAAATTGCGGGTGCCAAAGAAGTCTATTTAATTCACGAACCCATGGCTGCTGCTGTAGGAATCGGAATTGACGTGGAAGAACCAATGGGTAATATGATTATCGATATCGGTGGTGGTACCACTGAAATTGCTGTCATCGCTTTATCGGGTATTGTATGTGACCAATCTATTCGTGTTGCTGGTGATAACTTCGATTCTGACATCGTTCAATACATCAGAAGACAACATAACATCATGATCGGTGAACGTACGGCTGAAAAAATCAAAATTGAAGTCGGTGCTGCTCTACCAGAGTTGCAGGAACCACCGGCGGATTTCGCTGTTCAAGGCCGTGATTTGATGACAGGTGTTCCTAAGCAAATTACTGTTTCTTACACCGAAATAGCGCATTGTCTAGATAAGTCCATATCAAAAATTGAAGAGGCGATCTTAAAAGCACTTGAAATTACCCCACCAGAATTATCTGCGGATATTTATCAAACAGGTATCTATCTTACCGGTGGTGGTGCATTATTGCGCGGTTTGGACCGCCGTATACAAGCGAAAACTAAACTTCCAGTACATATTGCCGAAGATCCGTTACGTGCTGTCGTAAGAGGGACTGGTATTGCACTTAAAAATATTGGACGATTTAAATTCTTGATGCAATCATAACGTTCGATAATTAATAACAATATTTTATTAAAGAGCGATATAATATGCAAAACTATTATATCGCTTGCTTATTAAATACCCACATTAAAAAATGAGAAACCTTTGGTTATTCCTGAGACGATACAATGCATTCTTCTGGTTTATCCTATTTTTTGGATTCTCGTTATTTTTGGTGATCACCAACAATTCTTTCCAACGTAATTCTGTTTTAAATTCTTCAAATAGTATCATCGGAGGCCTGTATGCAAAGGTCAATTCCTGGAAAAGCTACCTGCACCTCGGGGAGACCAACGATGCACTTGCAAAGGAAAATGCACAACTGAGAAAGGACTTACAAG
The DNA here is from genome assembly GCF_002339225.1 of Sphingobacterium sp. UBA2610. Lineage (NCBI taxonomy): Bacteria > Pseudomonadati > Bacteroidota > Sphingobacteriia > Sphingobacteriales > Sphingobacteriaceae > Sphingobacterium > Sphingobacterium sp. UBA2610. The sequence goes on along the minus strand of NZ_DDKA01000011.1, from coordinate 238,725 downwards.
CCTATCGATCAACAGACAGCATCAAGATCGGTCCTGTCCCGGCAATCGATAGCAGTGAGTTTGGGCGTTACGAATTTATTATTGCAAATGTCATCAACAATAGCATTCACCAAAAGGCAAATACGATCACACTCGATAAAGGCAGTAAAGATGGTATAGAGCGAGGTATGGGTGTTATCGCTCCCAAAGGAGTAGTTGGTATCGTATTGAATGTTTCCCAAAACTTCTCGACAGTGCAATCCCTATTGCATCCCGATACGCGTATATCCGTAACATTAGGCCACACCGAGGTTTTCGGCTCGTTGGTATGGGGCAATAGCATGGATTACCGCGCGGCAATGGTCAAGGAAATTCCAAACCATATCAAAGTCAACAAAGGAGATAAAGTGTACACCTCAGGATATTCAGGACATTTTCCAAAAGGAATTTTTGTTGGAACGGTCATTCAGACGGGGATCTCTTCAGGAGACGCTTTTTTGGATCTTAGACTATTGTTGAGTACCAATTTCTCCAACTTGCAACATGTCTACGTTGTAAAAGACCTGTTAAATAAAGAATTAAAGACACTAGAAGAATCGACAAAGGACAATGGCTAGGATTTTAATATTTAATATTATTCGATTTATCGTTTTGATAGGGATGCAAGTTTTCCTATTTCAAAATATCGGTTATTACAATCTGGTCGCTGCATTTCCTTATATCTTATTTATTTTTTTACTTCCTACAGGAACACCTAATTTCCTGGTGTATTTGATCGCATTTCTCACGGGACTTACCGTAGATTCGTTTTATGATACCCTTGGGGTCAATACCGCAGCCTGTGTTGCACTGGCAGCCTTCCGTATTTTCTTCATGAAAATTACGCTTGAAGTTGAAGAACGCGAATCTTTCTTTACCCCGATGTTGGGCTTCATGAATATTCGCTGGTTCTTTTCCTACATCTTTTTCGGAACATTGATTCATCATACATTTTTGTATCTCTTGGAATCTTTTTCCTTCCAGCACATCCAATACACCTTATTGAGTATCGTTTTAAGTTGTATATTTACAGTAATTATCATGCTATTATTTAGCATATTATTCTACAAAAAGAAAGATCGGTTGTAGTAAATCGATGGATAGAAATTCATTTCTATGAACAGTTTTTTTGCGCGTAAGTACGTCGTTTCAGGAATCTTTATTGCCATCACATTGACCTTGGTGGCCCGCTTATTCTATTTACAGATCATAGACGATTCCTATATACATTCCGCAAACAGCAATGTCATGCGCAAGGTCATTGTGTACCCCGCCAGAGGGGTTATTTTGGACCGAAAGGGAAAGGTATTGGTTCAGAACGAACCGGTATATGATCTTATGGTTACTCCGCGTGAGGTGAAAGAAATCGACACCGCTTTGTTTTGCAAATTGATAGACATTGACAAGGAGGGCTTTATCAAACGGATGGAAAAGGCAAGAGTGCACTCGCCTTACCGTGCATCTATTTTTGAAAAACAGCTGTCTGTACGGACATGGGCTCAATATCAGGAATACCAATATCAATTTCGTGGTTTCTATGTTCAAAAAAGAACAATCCGAAGTTACCCCGACAGCATAGCAGCTCAATTTTTAGGATATGTAAGTGAGGTAAATGATAAAGATATTGAACGCTCCAATGGGTTTTATCGTAGTGGTGACTACATTGGTCGCAGTGGAGTAGAACGTTCTTATGAAGACCTTATTCGTGGAAAACGCGGTGTCAACAACTTAATGGTTGATGCGCTGAACCGTCCGAAAGGGGTATTTATGGAAGGGAAATACGACACACTTGCTGTTGCAGGGGAAGGACTGGTTTCCTCGTTGGATAAAGACCTTCAGATTCTTGGGGAGAACCTCATGAAAAATAAATTGGGGTCCATAGTTGCCATTGAGCCTGCAACGGGTGAAATCTTGGCCTATGTCAGTAGCCCGAGTTACAACCCCAACATGATGGTCGGCAGGCAGTCTGGCAATAATTATATGAAATTATTGAAAGACGAAACCAAACCACTTTTTAACCGCCCTATTCAAGCCTCCTACCCTCCAGGCTCTGTATTTAAAGTTGTTTCAGCATTGACTGCGCAGCAGGCTGGTGTTATTGATCGTAATACCGTATTTTTCTGCCCACATGGATACAGCTATGGTGGTGGACGCGGCTGGATGGGCTGTACGCACTATCATGGATCAACCACATTACAGCGCTCTGTAGCCGTATCATGTAATACCTATTATGGTTTTACCTATGCTAAGATGATCGACGGACGTGGGCTTTCGGGACCTAAGGCCTACGATCTATGGCGCAATGCCGTGACACAGTTTGGAATTGGCCATAAACTAGGCATTGATCTACCGGGTGAAAAGCCGGGTTTACTGCCGACATCAGATTTTTATACCAAAAGATACGGTAACGATAAATGGCGTTCAAGTTTCAATATCTCCTTATCAATCGGACAAGGGGAAATGGGAATAACACCGTTGCAAATGGCCAACATTATGGCTATCGTTGCCAACAAAGGCTTTTATTACAGGCCCCATTTGATTAAAGGTATTGGTGCACAGAAAATTGCCAAGAAGGAATTTACCGAAAAAGTCAGTGCCGGAGTGGATGAGCGGTACTATCCTGTTGTTATCCAAGGGATGAGTGATGCTGTTAATACACCCGAAGGTACCGCTTGGGCCAATCGTATCCCGGGCATCGAAATGTGCGGAAAAACAGGTACAGCGCAAAACCCACATGGTGAAAACCATGCCGTTTTCTTTGCTTTTGCCCCACGAGAAAACCCTAAAATTGCTATTGCTGTCTTTGTTGAAAACGCGGGTTACGGTGGAACCTGGGCAGGACCTATCGCAAGTATGATGGTTGAGAAATACCTCAAAGACACGATAACTGCGCCAAAATATATTCAGGACCGCATTTATAAAGCAAATTTTCTTCCTGCACCCAAAAAAGTTGTGGATCCAAAGACTAAAGATGTAAAAAAGACAGACTCAGTCAAATCGAAAACTGACACGTTAAAATCAAAACGCCAGCTGGCAGCTTTAACAAAACCAAAGGAAACAATTGTTCACCATAGCGAGATAAAGAGAAGATATGAATAATCAAAAAACAAGTTTTTTTGGAAAGATAGACTGGCTAACCATCACGCTTTGGCTTGCGCTATGCTTAATCGGCTTATTCAATATCCGTGCAGCGGTGTTTAATCCTGAAATGCCCAATTTCTTTACCTTAGGAACCAATTATGGAAAACAGTCTTTATATCTTGTTTCCGCAATTATTCTAGGGGTATCCATTCTCATCATAGACGCGAAATTTTTCAGTTCCGCCTCACCGATATTTTATGGTATAACAGCTGTATTGCTTGTCATCGTGCTCGTGGTAGGGCGAAATGTCGGCGGAAACCAAGCGTGGATTGACCTAGGTTTTTTCCGCTTACAACCTTCTGAGTTTGCCAAACTTTCGACCTGTCTGCTCTTAGCTAACTTTTTGAGCGCTCAGAGCAATAAAGCACCGACCATGCAGACACTGGCCATGGGAGCCGGTATTGTCTTATTTCCTGTATTTTTAGTTATGCTGCAGCCCGATACGGGATCTGCCCTTGCGTTCTTTTCGTTGATTTTTGTATTCTATCGTGAAGGCTATGTAAATAATGAACTGCTTATATTTGGCGGGCTCTGCATTTTACTTTTTGTTCTTTCTTTATTGGTCAATCCTTGGATACTTATCTTGATTTTAGCATTGCTTATTGGCCTTGTCATGTGGAACTACCGCAAGAGAAGAAAATACATTATCAATCTCAGTATACTTTTTGCTGCATGCGCTGTATTTATTCTCTGTGTGGACCTGGTGTATGAGCATGTGCTACAACCTCATCAACGTGACCGTATTGACATTATCCTGGGTAAAATGGAAGACCCTAAAGGAAAAGGATATAATTTGAATCAGTCGAAGATTGCAATTGGATCAGGGCAGCTCCTAGGCAAGGGTTACCTTCAGGGAACGCAAACAAAATACAACTTTGTACCTGAGCAGAGCACGGACTTTATTTTTTGCACCGTTGGAGAAGAATGGGGATTTGTTGGATCGGTTACCTTATTACTTATCTATCTCACCCTACTGCTTCGCATTATTCATATAGCCGAACGACAGCGTTCAGCCTTCGCCAGGATATATGCATACGGTGTAGCGTCCATTCTCTTTTTTCACTTATTCATCAATATCGGTATGACCATCGGTATTGTTCCGGTTATCGGTATTCCGCTGCCTTTTATTAGTTATGGTGGTTCATCCTTATGGAGTTTCACCATTTTACTGTTTATCATGCTTAAATTTGATTCAAATAGAAAAGGAGT
>NZ_DDKA01000011.1:213919-234118 GCF_002339225.1 Sphingobacterium sp. UBA2610 | reverse complement strand
ACTCCTTTTCTATTTGAATCAATATTTAATTCTTTTCAACTCTTTTACCGCATCATTGAGAAAAACTATCATCGCCTCTGCATGACGCAGAAAAATTGTTAAATGCGTTCCAAAACGAGCTGTATGGCCTTATCAACAACTTCTTCAGGTGCGGAAGAAAACCGGCCATCTACCCGACTTGCCAAGATCGCATTGATGGATAAAGCTTGATGTCCAAACATATTAGCCAACGCATAAATACCAGCTGTTTCCATTTCCAGGTTGGTGAAGCGCTGACCTTTATATTGAAAGGAGTTGATCAAATCTATAAAATTAGGAATCGTATTCGTGGAGCGGACAGTCCTTCCCTGCGGAGCATAAAATCCGGGCGCAGTTAACGTAACTCCCTTCGGTAAATCAAAGGCAATTCGATCCAAAAGGCCTGCACCAGCTTTCGCAACGTAGGGGTTTAGGTTTAATGCAGAGAAATATTTGGCTAGTTCTACCTGAAGCGCCTGCTCCTCGCCGTCGTAAGATCCCCGATAATAGTTCATCAAGGCATCAAGACCTACTCCATAAGCAGAAGCTAAAATAGTTCCCATCTCGACATCTTGTTGTACTGCTCCAGATGTTCCAATGCGTACAATATGCAATGAGCTGAGCGTCGACTTTACTGTTCTATTGGCAAAATCAATATTTGCTAGTGCATCCAGTTCATTCAACACAATGTCAATATTATCAGTACCTATACCTGTTGAGATTACCGTCAACCGTTTATTTCCCAGATAGCCGGTATGCGTAATAAACTCACGCTTCCCTTTTTTGAGTTCAATCCGGTCAAAGTACTTCGATACTTTGGCTACACGGTCTGGATCGCCAACAGTAATTACTGTACTTGCCAGATCTTCCGGCAGCAAATTCAGATGATATATACTTCCATCTGCGTTTAAAATCAATTCCGATGCGTTGATCATATTGTATACAAATAGGTTAACTGACAGCCTTCTATTTTGGAAAACCGATCCACAATTCGATTGACCTGCATTTTTCGGACTTCAAACTCCAAATAACACCGATTATCAAATTCCTGCTTTTCAATTTCCACGCCCTCTTCCTTTATGATCCGCATAATATCATTCATATGCAGGTAATCAAAGGTAATACTATAATGGTCATTCACTGTACGCTCGATAATCTCGGCTTCGGTCAAAGCATCTTGGGTTGCTGATTTGTAGGCATTGATCAAGCCTGGAACCCCCAACAAGGTACCGCCGAAATAACGAACGACAATTACGATAACGTTGGTGACATCCATAGACAGCAGAACGTTTAAAATAGGCCGTCCTGCAGTTCCCGAAGGTTCTCCATCATCATTCACACGAAAGACCGCACGATCTGGTGTGAGGCGATAAGCCCAACAATGATGCCTCGCTTTCGGATGAATCGCTTTCACTTCCAAAATCAGATCTTTTAGTTGATCTTCGGATTTAAAAGGAAAAGCATATGCAATAAACTTACTGCCTTTATCCCTAAAAATTCCCTCATATTTTGCTTCAATAGTCCGGTAAGTATCTTCAAATAAACTCATAGATATGCTATGATTAAAACTGAAACAATAGAAAGCGCTATGCCTAAATAATTCAACAACGATAACCTTTCCTTAAAAAATAAGACGCCGATTAATGCACCCAATGAAATCACACCAATGTTCATCCCCGTAAATACAACTGATGGATTTTCTGGTAGCGCACGATGCGCTTTCATATAGAAAAGGATGTTAAAGAAGTTAAATACACCCAAAACCAATCCATAGCCCATAGCTTGCTTTGAAAAATGTTGCTTTTCCACAAAAAGGAAATACAGCAATAGCACCATTGCAATACACATCGCCATCACAAAGATAATAAATAGGGAACTGATATAAGGTATATTGACATGCAAGGCAACCTGTTTGAAGAGGATATCAATTATGCCCATACCGATAAATACCAATAACGGGTAAAGCGCTTTATAACGGCTGTCTGCCGAGCTAACATGCTGATTCTTTTGCCAACCAATAGAACACAGGATGGCCAATAAACCAAGGGCTATTCCCAGCATCTTGTGTCCTTCCATTTTTTCATGAAAAAAGAAAAATGATGCAAGCAAGGGAATGAACAACGATAGGCGCTGTGCGATCTCTGTCTTGACCAGACCGCTATAGCGAATGGACAAAGCAATAAAAACAAACATTCCCGGAAGTAATACCGCCAAACTCGTATACAACGTCATCGGCATTGCATCCCATACCAGCGATTTTAGATCTGGTTGTAAGACAAAATAGGTCAGTGCAACTGCCATGGGGTAATTCCAAACGATAACCTGTTTGGTTTCGACTCCATTTTGTTTTGCCAATTTTAATAAAACAGCGACGGTAACGCTGCAGATGACACTTAATAAAACAAAAATCATGATTCAAATTTCATTTATCGCCAAAGACCACGCTTCTCCTGACGAGCCTGACGTTCCAATTTTACAAATAATTCTGCATATTGTACATTTGGTGCCAGCGTATAGGATACTGCATACCCTTGTTCAACCAAATCCCGATTGATAAACTTCTTTCCAACGTACACATAGGCAAGAAGTCTTCCATACCGATCCCGTTTTCCGACGTCAAAGACCAACTTCACACTTTTCCCGTTCAACATCGCCGTTAAGTACTGTTTCGCTTCTTGACCATAGTACCCGATTTCCTTCCGCGCAGTACGTCTCGTTTCCGGAGCATCTACCCCTATTAACCTAACTTTCTCCCCTTTTGGGGTTCCATTTTCAATGACAAAGGTATCGCCATCAATAACACGCTTTACTTTCGCGTCCTTTTCCTCTCCTTTAAAAGTGAAACCTGTCAACAACAAACAGATCACACTGCCACACATATAAAAATTAATTCGTTTTAGCATAAAATCCAGCGTTTGCCCAAAGGTAGTAAAATACTTCTTTAACAAAACAGCTAAAAAAAGCGATTATATTAACATTAAAAACACATAAATTTAATATAAAAATATAGCTAAAAAACACACAAAAAACTAATCAATTTTGGTGCATAAAATAGCTAAAAACTAAAGCTTATTAGAGAATAAAATTGTTGTAAAAAAAATACAAATAACTTATTTACAACATTATAACAAAATAAATATTCAAAAAAAAATAACAATAAACCAATAAAATTATGCTAGAAAAACACATTAAAAATGCGTCAAAAAACCATTAAATAAATCAGATATTTTTAATAAAAAATTATTTTTTTCTTTGATATTTCAAAAACATTCGTACATTTGAAATGTCAAACAACAACAGGATGAACAGAACATATACATATTTCTATTTTAACTTCTTTTATTTTAAAAATAAGAGCCGGGATTAGATTGTGTATAAATCATAAAAAATACAAACAAGAAGAGTCCCGGTTCAAATGATCGGGACTCTTTTTTTTGGAGACAACATAGCGAACAAAAAACAATGAGTTTAAAAATTGCAATACAGGGAGCAAAGGCTTCATTTCATGAAGAGGCCGCATTTAAATTTTTCGGAAGAGAAGTTGAGATTGTAGAATGTGATTCATTTAAAAAAACTTGTGAATTGCTGAAGCAAAGAAAAGTCGACTATATCGTTATGGCCATCGAAAATTCAATTGCGGGAAGCTTATTGCCGAATTATAATTTATTGAGAGATTACAAGTTCCATATCACTGGGGAGGTTTACCTAAACATCCAACAGAATCTCATGGTATTGCCGGGCGTAAAATTAAAGGACATCAAACACATCGAATCGCATCCGATTGCCATTCGCCAATGTGAAGAATTTCTTTCTGAACTTGAAGGTGTACGTATAACCGAGGGATCTGATACGGCTGCAACTGCAAAAATGATTGCCGAGCGAAAATTGACGGATACTGCGGCAATTGCAGGGACATTGGCCGCTGAAATATATGGTCTTGAAATATTAGAAAAGAGAATCGAAACCAATAAAAAGAACGCAACGCGTTTCCTCGTACTATCGAATGAGGTTGTCGAACATAAAAATGCCAATAAAGCGTCATTATCATTCCAAACAGGAAATACAGTGGGATCTCTGGCGACTATTTTACAATGTTTTGCTGAACAGAATATCAACTTGAGCAAGATTCAGTCAATGCCGGTAATCGGAAAACGCAATGAATATGATTTTTTCGTCGACGTAGAATGGAAAAAACAAACAGACTACGAAGCAGCTATACGTAAAGTACTCAAACATAGTGTCAATTTCAATATTATGGGCGAGTATGTCAAAAACGAAAAACTATAATTAACAATTTACGCAGACAATATTAAAATAGATAATCAAACTTAACATGAAAAATACATTAGACATCACTCCTTTAAAATCTTGGTTGGATACAGGAGACAAACCTTTAATTATCGCAGGTCCTTGTAGCGCAGAAACAGAAGAGCAGCTGGTATCAACAGCGCATTTGTTGGCAAATACCGGAAAAGTAAATATTTTACGCGCTGGTATCTGGAAGCCACGTACACGTCCGGGAGAATTTGAAGGTATCGGTTCAATTGGTTTGGAGTGGTTGAAAAGAGCGAAAGAAGAAACAGGTTTATTAACAGCTACTGAAGTTGCTACAGCAAAACACGTGGAAGAAGCTTTGGCTGCTGGTGTGGATGTACTATGGGTAGGTGCACGTTCAACGGCAAATCCATTTACTGTACAAGAAATTGCTGATGCTTTGCAAGGCGTAGATATTCCAGTATTTGTTAAAAACCCTGTAAACCCCGATTTATCGCTGTGGATCGGTGCATTGGAACGTATCAACCGTGCTGGTATCAAAAAATTAGGTGCTATTCATAGAGGCTTCTCATCGTACGAGAAAACAGCATTCCGTAATGAACCAATGTGGGATTTAGCGATTCAGTTAAAAACGGCTTGTCCAAACCTACCGATCATCAACGATCCAAGTCACATCTGTGGAAACCGCGAATTGTTACCATACATCGCACAAAAAGCAATGGATATGGATATGCAAGGATTGATTATCGAATCACATATCGATCCATCTGTCGCTTGGACTGACGCAAAACAACAAGTAACGCCAGCTGCATTGGCCGAGTTGATCGACCACTTGACGTTACGTAAAGCTGCTTCGGACAACCCTTCATTTGAAGATAAATTAGCAGAATTGCGTAGCAACATCGACAAATTAGATGATTTGATCATCCAAAAAATTGGTGAACGCATGAAAATTGCTGAGAAAATCGGCGAATACAAACGCGATAACAACGTGACAATTTTGCAAGTTAACCGTTGGGATGAAATTGTTCAAAAACGCACAAAATTAGCGGAAGCGCTTTCTTTGGGTAGCGAATTTGCGACGAAATTCCTGGAATTAATTCACAACGAATCTATCCGCAAACAAAATGCGGTCATGAATACGCAAGAGCAACCAACAGCAGAAGCATAATGAATCAACAAGTCATCACGCTGACGCATCCTGCAAAAAAGATACAGGGCACGGTCCAACTCACAGGTTCAAAATCTGAGAGCAACCGTGCTCTTATTATCCAATCGCTGAGCAAAGGACAAGTTGAAATAGCCAACCTCTCTGAGGCTGCAGATACGGTTACTCTAAACCGCGTATTAAAAATCGCGTCAGAACCGCAACCTGGTTATAATACAATTGACATAGGCCCTGCAGGAACAGCTATGCGCTTCCTTACAGCTTACCTCAACCTTGTTAAAGGCAATTTTATCCTGACAGGGACAGAGCGCATGCAACAGCGTCCAATTGGGATATTGGTCGATGCCATGAAAGAAATTGGTGCCGAAATCCATTATGAAAAAAAGGTGGGTTACCCTCCTTTGAAGATTGAAGGCGGATTATTTCAAGGAAAAGACCGTGTTAAGATTAAAGGAAATATCAGCAGTCAATATATATCGGCCCTGCTATTAATTGCTCCGGCATTAAAAAAGGGACTTACCTTAGAGATTGAAGGCGAATTAACTTCCAGACCTTATGTATCCATGACTTTGGATATGCTTAAAAGTGTCGGGATCCAATATGAATGGACGGAGAATGCGATTAAAATTGCACCGCAAGCATTTGAAAAGCAAACCATATATGTCGAACCAGATTGGAGCGCAGCATCCTATTGGTATGCTATTGTAGCACTAGCTGATGCAGATGCCTCGATCGTATTGCCCGGGCTAAGACAACATAGTTTACAGGGCGATATTGCCATCATAAGCATTATGGAACATTTTGGGGTTTATTCGAGCTTTGAATCGGATGGATTGCATTTAACTAAAAAAGAAATCAATTCAGACAAAACCTTGTTCGACTTTAAAGAATGCCCTGATCTTGCGCAAACAGTAGTCGTTGTCGCAGCTGCTTTAAAACGTGATGTTTCCTTTACAGGTCTAGAAACCTTAAAGATTAAAGAGACCGACCGTATTGCTGCATTGCAGACCGAAATCGCGAAGTTCGGTGCTGAATTGATCGAAGATGGTGACACATACCATCTGAAAACTGCAGGTGTATATCAACCAGAAGATGTGACCTTCGAGACTTACGAGGATCACCGCATGGCGATGGCATTCGCACCTTTGGCTTTAGTTTTTGACCAAATCAAGATTGCTGAACCTCAAGTTGTAGAAAAGTCATATCCTGATTTTTGGAAACATTTACAAGCGCAAGCTTTTATAATTGACTAACATATCAAAAACAGGGATTAACATCAATATTAATCTCTGTTTTATGATACAATCTCCCAGATAGCCTTTTAGCTTGGGACAAAAATTGTAATGTAATCTACTAGGCCATCTTCGAGTTACAGACTCATAATTTGTATTCAGTCTGGTGCTTTAGAATTGCATTTAAAGGCAAATTTATCTAAGTTTATTGAAATTTAATTTTTATGGCAGGAAATTCATTTGGCGATTTATTCAGAATTAGCACTTTCGGCGAATCACACGGCAAAGCTATAGGTGTAATTATTGATGGTTGCCCTTCAAATATAACAATAGACGAGGAATTTATCCAGTCTGAGCTCGACAAACGAAAACCCGGTCAATCTAAGATCACGACACAAAGAAAAGAAAGTGATACTGCACAAATCTTATCTGGCGTATTCGAGGGCAAATCAACGGGAACACCAATAGCAATTGTTATTCCAAATGAAGACCAGCGTTCGAAAGATTACACCCATATCAAAGATATTTTCAGACCTTCCCATGCTGATTTCACTTATCAGATGAAATATGGCATACGTGACTATCGTGGCGGTGGACGGTCCTCAGCGAGGGAAACCGCTGCCCGTGTTGCTGCTGGTGCTGTAGCAAAAAGCTTTCTGAATCAATTTGGCATCGAAATCTTTGCCCACGTTTCGGGAGTAGGTACTATTGAGGCGCCAAATGTAGATACCAAAGACCTCAAAGCTTTGCTTGAGTTGCGGGAAGCCAACATCGCACGTTGTGCAGATCCAGCAACAGCAAACGAAATGGTTGAGTTTATCGACTCGGTCAGAAAAGCAGGTGACACTGTTGGCGGACGTATTTCGGCTGTCATCAGACATGTGCCTGTTGGATTAGGCGAGCCGGTCTTTGATAAGCTCCATGCAGACCTTGCTAAAGCAATGATGAGCATCAATGCGGTACATGGTTTTGAATATGGTTCAGGTTTTGCAGGTTCGGAGTTGCGAGGTTCCGAACATAATGATATATTTGTAGCAGATGACCATGATTTAAATCGAGTGCACACACATACCAACTTTTCTGGAGGGATTCAGGGCGGGATTTCAAATGGTATGGATATTACTTTCAAAGTAGCATTTAAGCCTGTTGCCACTATCATGAGAGATCAAGAAACAGTGGATATCCATGGCAACCCTGCTATTGCAAGTGGCAAGGGGAGACATGACCCTTGTGTTGTTTCGAGAGCAGTAATTATTGTGGAAGCTATGGCAGCACTTGTAATCGCGGATCATCTACTTAAAAATCAAAGTTACAAACATGCTGCAAGATAATTATGTCGTAGGTGTTGATATTGGAGGCACACATATTTCTGCCTGTATCATTGACACAAAACAATGGAATATATACTTAGAAAACGTGGCCAGAAACCACGTTTTTTCTCAAGGAGATGCTAAAACGATTTTACAAACGTGGGCATCAGCTATACGCGATATCATAGCCACCTCACCGGCTCCTATTCAGTTCATCGGCATTGCTATGCCGGGACCCTTTGACTACGAAAATGGAATATCTAAGATACAGGGACAAAGCAAATATGACAATCTGTACAACAAGGATGTCAAAGCGCTTTTAGCTGAAGAGCTGGGACTTCCGCCTACGTCTATCCACTTTATCAATGACGCAGCAGCCTTCCTACAAGGTGAAATATTCGTACAGAACTTGCAAACAAACAAGCGGATATTAGGAATTACGTTGGGTACTGGACTTGGATCTGCGGTATGGAATCAAGGTGAAAAAGCCTATGATGCCGCCCTATGGAACAGCCCTTACGAAGATTGTATTTTCGAAGAATTTCTTGTCACACGGTGGTTCATCAAACGTTTCAAAGAAGTAGCAGGAAAAGATGTTACGGGACTTAAAGATATTTTAGATCATCATCGGGAAACTAAGGAATTTCAAATCATCAAAGATGAATATGCTAAACATCTCTTTGATTTTATGCAGTTCTTCGCAGAGAAACATGCTGCTGAAATATTTATAGTCGGTGGCAATATCGCCAAAGCGCTACCTATTTTCATTGGTGACCGAAGTGAATTTGAAAGATTTCAAATTTATACAGCAATACTTGGTGAAAAAGCCGCTATGATTGGCGCTGCGAGTATATTCAATTAAAATATCATCCCAGCCGTTGGAATATTTAGCTTAGTAAAGCAAAAAGATATCCATCTATTAAAACATAGATGGATATTTTTCTGGATTAGCTTCATGCATAATTGCATACACTGTCTCGACAACATCATCAGAAGATGGCTTCGAGAAATAATCCCCATCTGAGCCATATGGCGGACGATGTGCTTTTGCAGTCAGTGTCCTCGGCTGACTATCCAATAGATAGTAGCCATTTTGTTTCTCTAATATCTCTTGCAAGATGAAAGCTGAGGCCCCACCGGGCACATCCTCATCCACAATAAGTAGTTTATTTGTTTTCTTCAGCGATTCAGCACAAAGTTTTCCTTTGTCAAAAGGCTGCAATGTTTGTGCATCAATAATTTCGATGAATATCCCCAAACGTTCCAATTCCACGGCCGCTTCTTCAACAACACGTAAAGTTGACCCATAGGATACCACCGTGATATCCCGCCCCTCTTTAACACATTCGGCATAACCGATTGGCACAGTAAATTCACCAACGTTTTCTGGTAGACGCTCTTTTAGACGATACCCATTCAGACATTCGACAACGATAGCAGGTTCGTCAGAGCGGAACAACGTATTGTACATACCTGCTGCCTGGGTCATATTACGCGGCACACATACATGCAGACCTCTCAAAGATCCTAAAATTACTGACATGGGCGATCCGGAATGCCATATACCTTCCAATCGATGGCCACGTGTACGAATAATTAATGGTGCTTTCTGACCTGCAAAGGTGCGATAACTTAAACTTGCCAAATCATCACTTGCTACTGTAATACCATAGATTAGGTAATCCAGGTATTGGATCTCAGCAATTGGGCGAAGTCCACGGATTGCCAAACCTAGTCCTTTTCCTATAATTGAATTCTCCCGAATACCGGTATCAAATACACGATGCACACCCAGCTTTTCTTGTAAACCTGCAAAACCTTGATTCACATCTCCAATCTTACCGACATCCTCTCCAAACGCCAATAATCGTTCGTCACGCCGGAAGTTCTCTTCAAAACATAGATTCAAGACCTCACGTCCGTCGACCACTTTAGCTTCTTCACTGTAGACTGCAGGTACGACCGTCACGTGAGCAGGTGAATCTACACCATCTGTAAATAATTTTGAATTATAACGTTTCTCATTCAGTTCCTGCTTCTCTTTGTACCAATTTAATAATTGCTGGCGCCCATCGCTATGCTGACCTTTAAGCTCGTGCAACACCTTGCGAACCTGGCCATAAACTTCTTTCAAAGAAGGCTCAACCATCGATTGCAATTTCTTTGACGCAAAATCAGCCCGCTCATTTGGAATACCCTGAAGTAAATCAATAGCTTCCCGAGCTTCGATGCTCAATGTTTTAATATAATCGGCCCAAGCTCGTTTTTGTTCTTGACGAACATGGTCTTTAGCATGTTGATCCAATTGATCCAATTCTTCTGTGGTAGCAATACCAGAACTTACGATCCATTCTTTCATTTTCGCGATACAATCGAAATCAGTTTCCCATTGCAATCTTTCTTGCGATTTATACCGTTCGTGTGAACCTGAAGAAGAGTGTCCTTGAGGCTGCGTCAATTCGGTCACATGAATCAGACATGGAATATGTTTTTCGCGAGCAATTTGGGCGGCCTGCTCGTAGGTTTCACATAAACCCGCATAATCCCATCCCCTCACTTTGAATATCTCGATCCCGTTTGTTAGGTCTTCCTTCTGAAAACCTTTGAGGACTTCGGAGATATCTCCTTTTGTTGTTTGAATTTCATTAGGCACAGATATCCCATACCCATCATCCCAAATAGAAATCACTGTTGGAATCTGGTGAACACCTACGGCGTTGATGACTTCAAAAAATACGCCTTCAGAAGTAGCAGCATTTCCGATAGTGCAGAATGCAACTTCATTTCCTTTATTTGAAAAATAAGATAGATAGTCTAAATTTCTATTCTGCTTATACAACTTAGAAGCCAGGCCCAAGCCCAGCAATCTTGCCATCTGACCGCCAGTGGTCGAAATATCTGAAAACGAGTTTTTCTGAACCATTTGATCCAACCAGTTACCTTGGTCGTCCACAACACGCGTGGCAAAATGGCAGTTCATTTGCCTTCCTGCAGAAGAAGGATCTGCCTCAACATCGGGATGGGCATATAATTGAGAGAAAAAATGATAGACATCACTGATGCCAGAAGCAAATATAAATGTTTGGTCACGGTAATATCCCGACCGCCAGTCCCCATTTCTGAAAACTTTAGCCATCGCGATTTGTGCCAATTCTTTTCCATCGCCAAAAATACCAAACTTAGCCTTACCTGTAAGCACTTCTTTACGTCCCAATAAACTCACGTAACGACTTTCTAAGGCAGTTCGATAATCATTCACAATAATCTTTTTGAACTCGTCAAAGCTCAAAGTGGAAATAGATTCATTGTTTTGGTCAAATGCAGTATCAAACATATTCTTTTTTGTTTCAACAAATTTAACAAAAATATTATTCTATATAATTGGTGTTTATCAAATAAATTGATAATCAATAATTCAGATTTGAAATAGAATATTCTAATTTCTCAAATTAGTACTTTTTGACAAAAAATCCTAATTTTTACAGATTTTTAATTCCAATCAGCAGGCAAAAACACCATTGTCCTTTTTAATTTTTATTTTTGGGTCTTACATTCATCATTTTGAATTTTTCAGCACTTAAACTAGATAAAATCCTTGTCGCTAATCTTGAAAAACAAAAGCTTTCTTCGCTTACACCTATTCAAGAAATAGCTATCCCTGCCATTTTGGAAGGTAGAGACTGTTTGGCGATTGCCCCAACCGGCACGGGAAAAACGGAGGCTTACGCTATCCCCATTATTCAGCGTTTACGAACCAAGATTACCGCAGATCATTTATCGGTCCTTATACTCCTTCCTACACGCGAACTCTGTATACAGACCAAACAGCGCATATCGGGGCTTATCGATGGAATGGAGTTGACTATCGCCAGCTTCTATGGTGGCGGAACTTATGAAAGTCAACTCGACGTTTATCCGAAAGCCCAGATGGTCCTTGCGACTCCAGGACGTTTGCTGGATTTTATTGAACAAGGCATTATCGATCTAAAAACGATAGATATCCTGGTGATCGATGAATTCGATCAATTGTTAGATCTCGGTTTCACGAAAGAAATCAATAAAATCATCAGCACATTGCCTGCTGAGAGACAAACCATTTTCAGTTCAGCTACGAAAACCCCTGAAATCGAAAAAATTGTTCGAAAAAGATTAAGTACCCCTGTTGAGATTAACCTAGAAACAACGGCCAAAAAGGGTCAAATAGAAGAATCTGTCCTCTATGTTGATAAAAATGATAAAAAGACCCTTCTGCGTTATCTCCTTGAAAACCGTATTGCACAGCAAGTAATCGTTTTCACGCGAACAGTTCATGCTGTCGAACGCATCGCAACAGATTTAGATCGAAATGGCATTTCTTGCTCGGCATTATATGGCGATATAGCGCAGCAAAAACGAGAAGAGATTATTACTAAATTCAGACAAAAAGAGGTACGTGTATTAATTGCGACGGACCTTTTGGCTCGAGGGGTAGATTTTCCGGACCTAGAAGCTATCATCAACTACGAAATTCCGGATTCCGCCGAGCTCTATACGCATCGAATCGGTCGAACAGGTCGTTCGGAAGCAGAGGGAAAAGCATTTACCTTTTGCGATGCGGAGGACAATGAAAAGTGGATAAAATTACAGTTATCCTTAAAACGGCAAATTAAAATTGACGATCAACATCCTTATTTATTGAGCTGGGAGAAAATGCGTTCTAGCAGCCAAAACAATCAACGAAAAGGCGGTTCGAAATCAAGAAAACGTCGTTAATTAATAAATATTCTTTTACTTTTACCAGCAAATCAAAAAATCACAATCCGAGATGAGTACAATACATTTATTTGACGATAGCAACAATGCGAATGATAATCGTTTGGGAGACCTGGAAAAAACGATTATAATAAATAGCCTGATGGAAGTTCCCTTTGAAGAGCGGGATGAAGAGTGGCGTGATATTTTTCTGGCTAATATTGCTGAATGCACCTTAAAATTAGCAGAAACAGAAGTGGTTGTTGGTCCTGATGGGTTCCCCTATTTTCAACTCGAAAGTGTTCCGAAAGATCAGAACTTTCAGGCCTTTGTCATTAAAAATCGGCTGAAGGATTTCGTGTTGCCAAAAGGTTTTGGTATTGCTATCAATACACAAAATGAAAACCCCGACTGGGTATTCACCTACGGCGACTTGGTTAACTACTTTTTAAACGGAGAGTTTTATACAGATGATAGTGTTTTCTCAAAGAAAAATGAACAAACGATTATCGGTCAAGATGAAGAAATATTAGTGGGGCAACCTGCCGAGACCATTCTTCCACAGGCTGTCCGCAACCAATTACGTGAATTTTTAGATTATTATGGCGTAAAGAATGCAAAGGTGATGCTCATTGCGCGTAATTATAAAGATGAAGAAAATGCTTCACAAGATTTGGCATTCAATATCGCTGCGAACCAATTCAGGACTGAAAAAGAATTCACCAACATCATGGAAGCAATTGGCTGGTTTCTTCCGAGACATTATTCTTATATCGGATTGGATGAATTTGCAGTAGACAATGGTTTTATGCCACTGTAAAAGACAGAAACTAAAATATATACAAACATAATTAATCCATGTTTCCATTTAACGTAAGAGTGTACGGAATATTGATCAATGAAAATCAAGAGGTATTGATCAGCGACGAAAGAACGGAAAATGTTTCATTTACCAAATTCCCTGGTGGGGGCTTAGAATACGGAGAAGGCTTATTGGATGCTTTGATCCGGGAGTATCAGGAAGAATGTGCTTTTGACATTGCTGTGGTTAAACATATTTACACCACAGACTTTTATGAGAAATCAAGTTTTAACGATAGCCAAATCATATCGATTTACTATCAGGTCAAGAATACCTCAGCTATTCAGATCAGAACGACTACCAAAGCCTTTGACTTCGATCCTGATCAGAAACCTGAAGATAATAAGCTTCAGTCTTTTCGATGGGTACCGATTGAATCGGTGTTAACGGAAGATTTGACCTTCAAAACAGATCAGATCGCCTGGGAAGAATTCTTAAAAACGGTCAAATAATAATAATTTTTCAATTTTCATCATTTTTATTTGTATTTAAAAAATAAAGACATATCTTTACGTAAACCAATGGAAATACTTGATTTTTTTAAAGTATTGACCTTAATAATTACATTTTATTATTTATTTGACATCTCGCATGTGACGAGGAATAAAAGTAGAGGAGCGTGGGATGAGACATACATTGGTTTATTGAATTTGTAAATTCCTAGTCCTATAGGTTTTTTAATAGTTAGTGTGATTTTATGGCGATACTCCCCGTATCGCCTTATTTATTTTACACTTTTTTCCAGCGCCTATTTGAATCCCATATAAGAAGCAAAACAAAGGTTTTTATGTAAAACATCAACATTTTTAAAGCCAACTTGTGTCAATAAGTTGAGTTGATAAATCAGCGATCTTGGTGTATCCTCGTGTTCAATATAGTCAAAAACATGATCACGGTACTGTTCATCCTTCAGGCTAGTTAAGTATTCACCATATTTTTCTCTATAAATTAATTTTTGAAGCTGTTCATTATTTTGCTCAATCAAATCAAAAATCCACACACTTCCCCCGGTTCTCAATAAGCGGAACAGCTTGCCAAACGCATTTTCCCAATCTTTATCATCTCGAAGATGATGTAAAACGGATGTTGCGATGATGACATCAAATTTGTCTTCTTCCAAAGCAGCAGTACGAAAGTCGCCTTTAATCAAATGAATTTCTCCGTTGGTCAATTTTCCAACGCGTTCCTTTGCCCTATTTAACATGGGCTGGCTCAGGTCCAACAGACTAACATTTGGATTAGACTCCAATTTTTGCAATAGTTTTACGTCGTAATTGCCAGCCCCACATCCAATGTCCAATATATTTTGAGCGTTTGGATAAAGACTGACAATGGCATCCGTAATAAGCTCCATATTCCATACCGCATCCAATGTGGTTGCTTGACCTGTTTCTAAATTTGAGAACCGTTCGACATCATTGTCAAACCGTGTTTCAATCTCCTGTAGTGTAGCTTTGTTCATCTCTAAATTGTTTATGCTCTAAAGTTCAGATAGATTCCCCCTACAGCTGTATCTTACAGTCCATCGGGCATTTCATCCATTAATTTTTAATAATTTAAAGGTAGGACTAACTGGAATTCATTAAAAATATTTATTTTGTCATCAATTCATACCAAAAAAGTATCGATGGAAATCCGACATCTCATTTATTTCAAAACAGTAGCCGAAGAGCTTCATTTTGGCCGAGCAGCAGAACGCTTATTTATGTCCCAGCCCCCATTAAGCCGGCAGATTAAAGATCTAGAAGACGAATTGGGTGTTATTCTTTTCTTCCGGACCAACAAACGTGTCGAGCTAACTGAAGCAGGTAAATACTTTTTGGAGGAAGTGTTAGAGATTCTGCAGAACATAGAGCACAGCAAAACGATCACCAAACAGATTCACAACAATATCTCCGGAGAATTCAAACTAGGCTATATCAGTTCAACACCAAAAAAGATGCTTGCCACAGTATTGAAGCAAATTCAACAAAAGTTTCCATACTTAAGGGTTAGTCTTTTTGAAACTTCGACACAGAAGCAGAAGCTGGCGTTGGAAAATGGAAAATTGGATCTAGGCATCATGCGCGCTCCAATTTATTCAAATGAATTGCTGACCACTCCTCTTTTCGAAGACCCTATGGTGATTGTAGGTCCTTCACAGGTGGAATTTAATGCGATCAACTTTTTTAATGAAAGTTTCATTTCTTTCAATCAGAAATACGCCTCCGAATATCACCGGCTTGTTATTAACACCTGTAATCGCATGGGCTTCGAACCTAAGATTGTACACCAGAGCAATTCGATGTCTTCCATCCTTGAGTTGGTAGCACAGGGGTTGGGCCTGGCAGTCGTCCCCTATTCCACCATCAAACAATACCCGCATTTAAACCTAAAAATCATGAAGCTTGAAGATATGGATAGCAAAACAGAAGTGATCCTGGTCTCTAATATAAAAAGTAAAAACAGTGCATTAGGCGAATTTATAGCCTGTATCCAGAAAGAGTATATTGATTTCAATGCGTCCTAAAGGGGCATCTATTGAAATTCCAGCATAAAAAAAGGAGTCAGCATGTTGCTGACTCCTTTTTTTTGGATCGAAGAGCAATATTACCTCTTCTCGAATTTATACGCTAGCGTTGCCATAAAACTACGCGGTGGAATCGGATTCACACTATAGTTTTCATGGATATAATAATTAAACGCGTTGGTAATATTGGATAATTTACCCAAAATACTCCAGTTTTTATAAGCATAACCAGCGGAGAAATCTATGGTCGTAAATGGACTAACAGAGATCAGACGATTGAGGCCATCGCGTACATTGATCTTAGTATTATTCCAACCTGCATTACGTCGACCTGTATAAAATGCGGAAAAACCTAATTTCAGTCCTTTAACTGTCCCATTTTGAATGGTATAAAACACGGTCCCATTAGCCGTATGTGCTGTGGTTCCTACCAGACGTACATTTTCTTCGTTCCCAGAAATTTCAGTCACTTTCTCCTTACCATCAACGATGGTTGTATAACTTGAAATCGGATTGGTTTCGGTATAACGCATATAATTGTAGGAATAACCTGCAATTACATTCAGTCCTGGGAGTAAGGTTCCAGTAACATCAACTTCCAATCCGCTTGAAGCCGTCTTTCCAGAAAATTCTTTCATATTTGCATCGCTATTGCTTGTTCCATTCGGAAGCACCAATAACTGTTGGGCAAAGCGATTGTTGTTAATTCTATACCAAGCAACATTTGCGGATAACCTACCGTTGAAAAAGTCATTTTTCACACCGGCCTCATACTGATCGATGATAGAGGGAGCCATCGGTTGGTAATTCACATCATATCCCGAATTCGATGTAAAGTTATTTGCATAAGTGACATAGACACTTGATGAGCGGATCGGCTGATAGATCAATCCAAATTTAGGCGACCATGCTTTATCCACTTTTGCTCCAATCGGATTTTTTTGACCATCTAGATTAATAATCTCTTCCGATTGATTCGTCGCATAAGTATACTTTTCCGAATTCGGTGTACGCTGATACGTGTAGCGAATACCAGCCAACACTTTAAATTGTTCAGTAACTTCTATTAGGTCCTGAAAAAATACGCCATAACGAAAGATATCCGTCGTTGTTTTGGTCAATAAATCCGCTTGTGGCATATCTGTCCGAAGTCCATTTCCCGAAGCCAAATGCTGCGCAGTTTGCGAGGGATTAAAGACATAAATAGAATCGTATACACCGCCCACATTTTTAGATGCATCAATTTTATAGGCATACGCATTTGAATGCGACTGATCGGCATCTGCTCCCACCAAGATCTTATGCTTGATCGCCCCTGTTTTTACAGTTCCTGTTAGATTCAATTGCTGATTGGCTGTAAACTCATTTGATTTGGATCGGGTTAAATTCCGTGGAGCAATTCCATTTTTATTCGCTTGAATCCGATCTGATCCATAGTAATCACGATCGTAGGTTTGGTAACTTGCTATTGCGTTTAAATTCCATGAATCATTAAACTTATGGTTCAAATTGATCTGCCCGTTTGAGGTATTTGTTCTGTTGAAAGCAAAAGGCACATTCATAAAAGTGTTTCTTCCAACTTCATTATTCAACTTACCATCCACGGTCCCCATTCCAAAGTCCGGCGTAAAATCACTTTTTAAGTAATCGAATGTAAAGTTGAGATCAGTTTTATCGGATATTTTATATAAAACAGAAGGATTTACATATGTACGTTTTGATGTGACCTGATCCCTAAAGCTACCCGCTTTTTCATAAGTTCCGATAACCCGGAATGCAACCTTATTGGAGATTGGACCATACACATCTACTGTTGGTTTATAAAAGTCATAACTTCCTACACGCATTGACGCTTCGCCTCCATAATAAAATTTAGGCTTTTTCGTCACTAGGTTTACAACGGCCCCACCAGATACACCGCCATACAACAAAGCAGAACTTCCTTTTAAAATCTCGACAGATTCTAAGGTGCTCGCCTCAATCGAACCTCCATTATTGGTTCGCGCGCCATTCTTAAATATATTATTTCCGCCTAAGCTATAGCCCCTTGCGTAAAAATTTTCGTTGACCCCACCACGGTTCGCTCCCATCGCGACACCGTTTGCATTTTTTAGCGCGTCGCTCAGGCGATTAACCTGTTGATCCGCAATTACCTGTTCGTTTATAATTTGTACACTCTGCGGCAAATCCCGGTCAATAATCCCTGCTTTACCCACATTCACTGTTTTGCTGTTGTGCGAGTTGTAGCCCACGACTTCCACTTGTTCCAATTGAGATTCAGAAATATTCAAAGCAACATTCACGGCCATCGCCTTTCCATTTTTAACCTCTATAGTACGCTCCTCGACTCCATTTCCGATACTTTTGATCCGAATAGTATAGGTTCCATCCGGAAGATTAGAGAAATGGAAGCTTCCATCACCTGAAGTCGAAGTAGACCTACCTAAAGAAACTATGGTTACTGTAGCCGATTCAATTGGTGCACCATCTTTGGTTTTAACACGGCCATGTATCCCCTTACTTTGCGCCGATGCATCCAAATGAATTGCTCCTACTAATCCTAGACTTAAAACAAGTCCTAGAAAAGTTCTTTTCATGTTAATAAATTGTGAGTTCGTAAAAATTATTTGTCGGCGCAAACATACGATATTATTTTATTGTTTAGAATAGTTTTAAATAAAAATAGTTTATTACGCTAATAAAGCATGATTGAGCTGTATAGCAACTATGATATGCTGCACGGATTCATTGTAACTATTTCTATTATTCATCAGTATTTCCTACATTTATACCAGAACTAACATCCCAACTAATCAATCCAATGAGAAAGTATAAGCTCCTACTCGCCGTCTTTATTTATCTATTCGTTCCCACAGTTTTGCTTGGCCAGCACACACAGGTTGATCATGATCTTACAGAAATTATGCGTCGCTATAATGCCGTAGGGCTCAGTGTGGTCGTCGTCAAAAACAATAAAATTGAGTATCACAAAAATTATGGTTACAAAAACTTGGAAACCAAAACGCCTCTCGGAGAAAATGACCTCTTTCGGATTGCTTCGATTTCAAAGTCATTCACCGCAACATCATTGATGCAATTAATAGCGGATGGCCGATGCAAACTCGACGACGACTTCGGGGATTTGATAGGTTTCCCAATCAGAAATCCGAATTTTCCAGGCAAAAAAATCACCGTCCGGATGATCCTTTCCCATACCTCCAGTATCAATGATAAAAACGGTTACTTCAACCTAGATGTCATCAATCCATCCAAGAACCCCAATTGGAAAGATTCCTACAATCTTTATGAACCCGGCACACAATACCAATATTGTAATCTCAATTTTAATATGGCAGGAGCTGTTCTGGAGAAACTGACCAATACACGCGTCGACAGCTATATTGTTAACCATATCCTCAAACCGCTCAACCTATATGGTGGTTATTGTATCGACTCTTTGGACCAAAGAAGATTTGTTCCTTTATATTCCTTTGATGCTAAAGGTACACCGCATGAAGAACCCAGTGCCTATAATCCACGTCGGGAGGAACTCAATCAGTACATCTTGGGCTATAGCACTCCTGTGCTCTCTCCGACAGGTGGAATGAAAATATCTGCCTTAGATTTAGCTAAATATATGATGATGCATATGAATTACGGCCATAGTCAGGGAAAAAACATCATCGATAAAAAGTATGCGAAGATTATGCAGACCGCTGTAAATAAGGAATCGGGCTATGGATTAGCTATGATGAATAATTCTAAAATTATACCGGGGATTACTTTGACAGGCCATACGGGTTCGGCTTACGGGCTTTATAGTGCACTATTTTTCAACCCTGCAAAGAAATATGGCTTTATTGTCATTACAAACGGCTGCAATATTCCCGACAGCGATGACTTCAACCCTTTGCTTGAAGACTGCATTAGCGCCCTGTACGATGCTTACATTGAATAGGCAACGGCTTACATCAAATAGGCAAAAGTTTAATAAATAAACGAAAGCCAAACCCATCAAATAGAGCCTTGTCCCGGTTTATGGCAAAACCAGGAGCCTTCGGATCAACTGGACAATAACAAAGTAAAAAAGCTGC
>NZ_DDKA01000011.1:212053-213689 GCF_002339225.1 Sphingobacterium sp. UBA2610 | reverse complement strand
GCAGCTTTTTTACTTTGTTATTTTTACTATTTCTTGTTTTCCACCCAGTTTACAATAGCAGGGTCCAGCGGATTCGTCGCAGAACGGAAACGATGGACAAGTTTGCCGTTCTCATCAATCAAAAACTTTTCAAAGTTCCATTTGATATCACCTTTAAAATCTGGGTTCTCCTGAGCGGTCAAATATTTAAACAAGGGTGAAATTTGATCTCCTTTTACATCGACCTTTTCGGCCATTAAAAAATCAACACCATAATTTTGTTCACAAAACTCTTGAATCTGCGCATTTGAACCCGGTTCCTGTTGTCCAAAATTATTTGCCGGAAAGCCAATAATAACGAGCTTATTGCCATAGGTCTTGTGCAATTCCTCCAAATCTTTGTACTGTTTTGTGAAACCACATTTTGAGGCAGTATTCACGATCAATATTTTCTTCCCCTTGAAATCGGACATTTTCACTTCTTGCCCTTCAAGTGTCGTAAACTTAAAATCATAAAAGTTGGGATTGCCAAATAACATTGACATATACACCATAATAGTTGCAATAATCATATTTAATTATTTTAAAGACTTAACAATGAATTACTTTCTCTTTCCAATACCGCATCAAAAAGCTCGTTGATAGGAGATTTTAAAATGGTCCCTACCTGTATCTGATGTGCTTCACAGACTTCCCGCAAGATTAAATCAAAACTATACGCAATAGAACCCACAAAGTGACATGCATATTTATTATAGTCTGGATAGGTCAAAATCGAAGCTTGAACAAATTCTTCGAATCCACTCTTTACCAGATCTATAATATAGGGATGGGTAATATTATCGGACATGAACGGCGCAAAAGATGCTAAGAAAGCATTTGGACGTTCTTTTTGATAAACATTTTTGATGACAATCTCTTTATTGATTCTGTATTTGTTCGCAAATTTTTCGTTCAGATCTTTCGGCATACGGCCATATAGGAAAAGCCTGACCAGGTTTTTTCCAAAATATGCCCCCGACCCCTCATCACCTAATACGTAGCCATTTCCATTATGTGAGGGCATAAGCTCCTCCCCGTCAAAAAAACTCAAATCAGACCCCGTCCCCAATGTCGCTACATAACCTTTTTTATTACCACAGGTCGCTAAGGCACTACCAAAAAGATCGTTCTCAACAGAAATGTAAGCGTTTTCGAATAAGGGTGTCAATGCATTTGAAACCATTTCCCGACGATCGGGCGTAATGCATCCCGCACCAAAAAAATACAACTCAGTAACTTCATCGGCATAGGGAATAATTTCGGGTATTTCCTTAATAACACGTGTGATTTCCTTTTCATTCACAAAAAAAGGATTAAGTCCATTTGTACTGAATGAGATAGGCGCACTATCTGGCAATTCCAACTTCCAATCCGACTTTGAAGAGCCGCTATCAACAACTAAGATCATACAAATTCTTGATTATTTTCCCCCTATAAACTACTGTATCAAACTTAGCAAAAATTCTGATAAAAAACAGATTTTTTGCTTCATCTCCCCAGCCCAATTAAAACCGTCGTTTTATCCAAAGCAGCAATTTTGCCATCGAATTATACCTCATTTCTTAAATAAATTTATGTATATTGGAGGATACTATCAGCTGCTTCCTGTCATCAT